>DASWNL010000463.1:0-7280 GCA_036399215.1 Abditibacteriaceae bacterium | reverse complement strand
CAATCGCGACAAATTGGCGCTCAGCGATAAGCGGTTTTGCCAGGCGTTCAAGTTGAGCGTGCCGCCAAAGCGCGTGCCCCGCCGCTCGGTATCACCGTCTGATCCCAGGGCGGCAATGCGTGTCACATCACCCGAAAATTGAAGACCGCCTAATAAGGCTACATCTACGCCGGTTCCTACACTGCGTGCGGCGCGCGCCCCATCGAGCAGGGGAGCACGCAAGTGGAAATCGCCCGCCATTGTGCCCGGTGTGAGTTGGTTTTGCGCGAAGTCGGCGCGCACTTGCATCCAATCGGTAAGAGCTAAAGCCGCCCCCGCCTGGATACCGCCAGCCAAAGCCTGACGCGGCAGAGCGCCGCTGATGGCATGTGAGCCGGCGACTGCCGCACCCAGAGTGCCAGGGCGGGCTAAGGGCGCGGCTTGATGGCTCGCGAACCTGGCGGTATCGCCAAAAGGATCATCGGCATCGCGCGCCAGAGACGATACGGCGCTGTAAACCCGTAAGCGCTGCGACAAATTCACTCTGGCATTCACCAGATTCGTCCCCTGCGTTGGTAGTCCATTCAATAAAGTCATCTCATGTGGCGCTACTGTTGAGGATGAAGAATAATTCGGTTTTTCCGTCACGGGGTTGTTAATCAGGTTATCCAATAACTTCAATGTGTCCTGGACATTAATATCGAGACGTGTTAATTCAGGGCGCAATGCTTCGGTTAGTTTGCGTAAGGCGCGCAACGAACTGCGCGAAGCTGCAAAAGACGCGCTCTCGGCGCCCGGCGCGCTGATTTTTAGAATGGCCCTGGCTGTTTCGATAGCTACTTCATAGCGTGTCAAAGCATGATCCGGCGCGTTATGGTTCGTGTTCCAGGGCGCACGCCTCAAATCGCTGAGATCACTGTAAATGCGGTCGCGCGAGGGAATGGTATCGAAGTCATCGGCACGGGCCGGCGCGATAGCAAGGCAAACACCCAGGCACAGCGCGGCCATAACGCGCCCCTTAAAAGTGCGGCAAGGCGAGCCGGAAAAAGCTTGTTTGTGCGCAAAAAACCAACGCATGAGCAGAAACCCTTATGCGAAATCAGAATCCGAAGTTAAAGATTGATAAAGCGAACAAACAGAAGCGCGGGAAGTAGTGAAAGCAATGAAGTGCGTTCTGTCGAAGGCGTTTTGAAAGGACTACAAAACCAAAGAATTGGTTCCAATACAGCTTTCAAGACGCCTTTTAAATATAACCCGTCCTACAGATTTCATCTATATCTAATATGGCTTCGTGACAATTCTTCACAGTCCGATTCACGCGACTAATTCCAGAAGCGCCACGGTTTCTACATGGGCGGTCTGTGGGAACATATCTAATGGCACAGCGCGTTTGAGTTGATAGCCATGCTGCCTTAAAAACTTGGCATCGCGTGCCAGAGTGGCCGGGTCGCAAGAAACGTAAACAAGGCGCGGCGGCGCCAGTTGAATCAAAGGCTCCAGGCACGCAGCGGCGCCTTCGCGCGGCGGGTCAAGCAAGACTACCGTGTATTTTTCATGATTTTTCACAGCACGCCACAAAAATTGGGCGGCATTGCCCTTTGCGCTTTGAGCCTGCAAGCCATTAAGGCGCGCATTGGTTCCCAGACTTTCGCGCATATCCACACCATCCACGCGTGTTTTGGCCTGTGCCATGAAAACACCGAATAAGCCGGCGCCGCAGAATAAATCGAGAACGCGCATTCCCTTTTTCAAATCGGCCAATTCCAGAGCCGTTTCTACTAATTGCGCTGTTAAAAACGAGTTAATTTGGAAAAAATCAAAAGCGCCCGCCTGGAATTTCAACTCTTCCACGTGCTCTTCCAACTTTTGCCGGTGTGGATCAATCAAAGCCGGCAAATTTTGGCGCATTGAAGTGAAAAATGCTTTTTTATCAACGCTTGTTTGCTCTTTCCACTCCATTTCCAAAGCTAACTGTCCAAGTGAATCTACGCGAACGCGAAAACTCTTTACCTGGGCGCGTAATGCTTCATCAGCCAGCGCCTTTCTCACTTCATGGAGAGCTTCGTTGATTGGCGCCTGCATAAGCGGGCAGGTTTCAATATCTACAACGTGATGGGTGCGGCGGGCATGAAAACCAATGGCGCCATTCCCGCCCACAAAAAACTGTGCTTTGTTGCGATAAGCAAAGGCTTGCGGTGAAGCGATGCACTCTTCAACCGGCGGCTCATCGAAGCCGCCGATGCGTGTCAAGGCATCACGCACAATTTGTGTTTTGACTTCTAATTGCGCTGTATATGCAAGATGTTGAATCTGGCAGCCGCCACAGGAGAGCGTTTCTTCCTCAGGTAAATAGTAAGGGCAAGGCGGCACGGTGCGCCGGGGTGATGCGGTTTCGAGATGGATAATCTTGCCGCGCGCAAAGGAACGATGCTCTTCGACGATTTCCACTTGCGCCACATCATCGGGCGCGGCAAAAGGCGCAAAAACGGTGCGACCTTGTGCATCGCGCCCAACGCCGTCACCACCGGCTGCAATGCCATGAAAAACTACTTGCATTTAGCGACGCCCCAATTTCTGTTTCAGCATAGTGCGTTTGTTTTTGAGCATTTCGTTAAAGCGTCCACTCTGGAAGTAGCGATAGTAAAGCTTCCCAACACTGGCAAGAGCACGCGCGCCGATGCCTGCAACGGCTAAAGGTGCACCGAGCAGGCCCCAACCGCGCGCGTAGTGCTTGAAATAGAATTTCAACATCGAAGCGTGATGACGGCGAATCATCGCACCCTGCGCCCAGTCGCTGGACTTGCCGATATGATGTGTGATGGTGGCTTGCGGCACGTAATAGCGCGCCCAATCTTTGGTCTTCAAACGGTAGCAAATATCCACGTCTTCGCAATACATAAAGTAATCTTCATCCCAGCCGCTGCCTATGTCCTCAAGGGCGTCACGGCGCACTAAAAGCGCCGAGCCGGATAGCCAATCCACAGGTTGCTCTTTATCATGTTGAAAATCCTGCATTAAATAGCCGCGCGACCAGGGATTGTTAGGAAACAAGCGGCCTAAGAGCGTATTGCGAAATAATCCTGCGCCAAAAGAGGGGAAAGCGCGACAGGAAGCCTGAAGCGTGCCGTCGGAATTTAGCAACTTTGGCCCACAGGCGCCCACGCCGCGATGGGTGTCCATCCATTCTATTAAAGTGTCCAGAGCGCCTTGATGCACAACGGTATCGGGGTTGAGAAACAAAATCAAGCGGCCTTTAGCAGCGCGCAGGCCAAAATTATTGCCGGCGGAAAAGCCCAGATTGCGCCCTGTTTCAAGCAAGGTGACTTGCGGAAAATCGCGCTTAACCATCCCTGCGGAATCATCAAGTAACGAATGGTTATCTACTACGATAACTTCGATATTATGCTGCCAGGTTTGGCTAACGATGGAATCAAGCGCCGCCGCTAAATAATCCCGCGCATTCCAGTTGAGAATGACAACTGATAAATCAATAGCATCTTGCGGGGAAGGCGAATCAGGAAAGCCGGTGCTGATGAGTGGCATAGGCGAAATAGCCGAAGGAAAAGAGGCTCAGGAGACCGCTTTCTATCGTATGCTTTTTGATAATGGAGAGAAGATAGGAATTAAGCCTCAGGTAAAGAATCCAGTTCCTCTGCGAGTTTGGCGTCTTCTTCTGAGCCTTGCACTTCCGGCATCATGATGGGAAAATCGCGCACCGGATAAGTGCGGTCACAAGACCGGCAGCGCAACTGCGCGGCCTCTTCTTCCGTAGCCAACTCGCCATGACAAAGCGGGCAAATCAAAAGTTCCGCAAGATGAGGATCAATTAGAGGCACAGAAACTTGTCCTTTCTACTGATAGATAGCTTACTGTTGTCATGGCAAAGGCGTGTTGAGTGCGAGTGTAGAATGGTGTCCGAAGGCGGTCAATTGAAGCCAATTTTAACTGGCTCGGCTTTAGAACTTTCAATAATCTTTATCGTCTCCGCCGCGCCGCAATTTATAAAGCGTAGTATTTTCAGGAGAAAACCATGTTTGTTTCACCTCGATTTGTCGTGCCTTCGCTCCATTCCTGCGACTCACAGCGCCCGCTTCAGCGCCTTTTGAGGGGCGTCACAACATGGTCGCTTCTTACTGCTCTGCTTTTGACAACCCCAGTTGGCGCGCAGCGGGGGCGTCCTTTCCCTTCGCCTCGTCCGGCCCCCGAAGAACCGAAAGAACAGCCTAAGGAAAAACCAAAAGAAGAACCAAAGGAAAAGCCCAAAGAGCCGCCGCAAGAACCGCCGCGTCGCGCCCCCTGGTTCGGGCCGAACCGCGATCCTAAGCCAGCCCCCAGGCCAGAGCCACCGCCTGAATCGAAGCCTGAACCAAGGCCCGAACCAAAGCCGGAACCTAAACCGGAACCCAGGCCCGCGCCCTGGACAGGGCCAAAACGCGATCCGAAACCGGAACCCAAACCCGAACCGAAAGAACCAAGTCCAGCACCGAGGCCAGAGCCGAAACCCGACGACAAGCCGCGTCCCGCGCCCTGGACGGGGCCAAATCGTGACCCTAAACCAGAGCCAAAGCCGGAGCCTAAACCGGAACCCAGAGAACCTAACCCGCAGCCTGCGCCTAAACCAGATGATAAGCCAAATGATAAGCCACGAACCGCACCCTGGTGGCCGAGTCCCGGCCCACGTCCACGACCTGAAGAACCAAAGCCCGGACAAC
The DNA here is from genome assembly GCA_036399215.1 of Abditibacteriaceae bacterium. Lineage (GTDB taxonomy): Bacteria > Armatimonadota > Abditibacteriia > Abditibacteriales > Abditibacteriaceae > DASWNL01. The sequence continues at coordinate 2,589 of DASWNL010000463.1, read as the reverse complement.
CGACGCAACCTACACAGCCGGCACAACCTACACAACCTACACAGCCCACACAGCCGGCACAACCAGGAAACTCGTCGCGACGACCGCCGGAAGCGCCATCAGCACCTACAGCAAGCCGTATCACGGATGATAGCATTACGTTAACCGCACCACCTTTACCGGCAGGAGCGACTTCACTTGTTTTACAACAGGCGCGGGCGGCAGGATTTGGTTTTTACACCAACGTGGCAACAGGCCTGCGTCCGGGCGAAGCCACAACCATCAGCCGATTGCAGGCGAATACCAATTATGCGTTTCGCTGGGTTGCTGTCGGGCAAAACGGTTCTACGGTGGGCACACAACTAACCGTTCGCACCCTGCCCGCTGGGGCGGGGCCTGGGCCGAATCCAAACCCTAACCCGAACCCGAATCCAAACCCGAATCCCGGTGCCCCCGGCGTGCCGGCACGGCCTCGCTTTTTCAATGTGACACGCTATAGTGTTGCGGTTGCCACTCCGGCTTTGCCGGCGCGCACGACTTCGTTGACTTTGCAGCGCAAGCGTAGTGGCTATGGTAGCGGCGGAGACCGTTACTATCGTAATATCGCCACGAATTTGAGAGGGGGCGAAAGCACCTCGGTAACCGGATTGGAAGACGGCACGGAATATACATTTCGCTTTATAGCCGTTGGCCCCGGCGGGCAAACCGAAGGCGAAGAAGCGCGCATCACAACGGAAGAAGGCGCGAGCGAAGCACCAGGGCGCCCTTCGTTTTCAGGCATCACACAAACCAGCGTTAATGTGCGCGTGCCCTGGTTGCCGCGCGGTGCTACCTCACTCACTTTGCAACAAAAAGCCGCGTGGCAGGATGACTGGGCCTACCGTGACATCGCGCGCGGTTTGGACGGCGGTGCTTATGTGCCTGTGACAGGCTTACGCCCCGCCACATCTTATGCGTTCCGCGCCGTGGCTCACAGCCGGGGAGGCTCGATTACTGGCCGCGTCGCGACGATGACAACTGATACCTGGGCTGGGAATTATCCCGATTACCCAAATTATCCGCAACCAGGTTACCCGAATTATCCCAACTATCCGAATTATCCTCAGCCGGGCTACCCTTATCCGGTGCCGTATCCCGTGCCCTATCCGGTTCCGGCCTATCCCGATGATCCCAATCAATATACCCCGCCGGTTTACACGCCCAATTATCCAACCGTGCCGCCGGGCATCCCGCAACCCGGCACACCTGATCCGCTCCCGGCTCAGCCGAATAATTTAGCGCCGGACGCGCCTGAATCCCCCTTGGTGGCCGAGGCGAATCTCAATGGTATCACGGTAAACGCGCCGGCTTTGCCCGAAAGGGCGCTCTCTTTAACCTTGCAGGGCCGCGTCGTCAGCGAGCCGCCGGGGGAATGGCAAGACTTAATCGCGGGATTAGCCGGCGGGGCGCCGGGGCGCATTGGCGAAGTGCAGGCTGGAACGACTTATGAATTTCGCTACGTCGCTGTTGGCAGTGCGGGCCGCACGCCCGGCCAGGCCGCGCGCGTTCTGATTCCTCAGGCGGGCACGACAACGCCGGTTCCTGCGCCGCAGATTCCCAACTATCCTGATGTGCCCGGCACTTCACCTAACCCCTTGCCGGTAACACCGGGTAATAACGACACGAATTTCCCGCCAATTACCGAACCGCAAAATGGCGTGCCTGTGCCGCTCATAACGCGCGCGACTACCAAAGGCGCCTTAGCCGCCGTGCCCTCGCTGCCCGAAGGCTTGAAACTGGTGGGTCTGGAAATCAAAAACTGGGAGCAAGACAATGCGGCTTACCAGGGCGCGCAGCTTGAGGAGTTGGTGCAAAGCGAAGATGGATTTGCCCTGGCGCTGCGTGGTTTAACACCCAACGCCGGTTATAGCGTGCGTTGGGTGGCCGAAGGCCCTCAGGGCCGCGTTTATGGCGCACCGGGCACGCTGGTAACCGAAGCCGAAGCACCCGCTGCGGCGGCGCCGGAAGCACCACAAATCGAGAGCTTGTCCACGCAGGGCGGCGGTGTCATGGCTCGCCTTATTGCTCCTTTATTACCGCCTGGCGCGCGTTATTTGCGCTTGCAGGTGAAAGCAGCCAATGCACCTTTGGGCGATTTCACGGATGGGCAAGCTGCCGTTGAAGGCGCGCCGGTTGAATTGTGGGGCATGGAGCGCAATCTCTCGTATCAATTGCGTTGGGTTGCCATCGGTGAACCAGATGCGGCGCCGGTTATTGGGCCGCAAATTATAATCACACCCGGCGAAAATCTGTCACAATTGGCGGCACCGGGCATCGTGGCCGTTGGTAGCAACGAAATCTGGGTGCAGCCTCAAGATGCGCCACCCGGCGCCTCGCAAGTGGTTTTGGAAATTCGCCCTCGCGATGCACAAAACGCTGTCTGGGTGCCCGCTACTCTGCTGCCTTCTGCCGAAGGCCAACCACTGCGTATCGGTTATCTATGGCCGAAGACCGCTTACACTTTGCGCTGGTCGGCACGCGCCAGTGGCGCCTCACTGGGCGGGAAAGCCATCGAGATTACTACACGCGCCACGCCATAAGTAATCTTTTAAGAGCGGGGCTTGCGCCCAC
>DASWNL010000462.1:0-4298 GCA_036399215.1 Abditibacteriaceae bacterium | reverse complement strand
CGTCACTTTGCGTATCCAAGCGCGCTAAAGTAAGCAACTGTTCAATGAGCGCGTCCAAACGCTGCGCCTCGTAGGAGATGCGCTGTAAATCATCATCAATAGCTTCTAAATTGCCCGTTGCCGCGTGGTGTAAAGCTAAATCGTGTGCGACACCCAATCGTGCTAAGGGCGAACGCAGTTCATGAGAAATATCGCCTAACAAGCGCGTTTGCGAAAGCAGCAGATTTTGTAGTTTGTCGGCCATCAAATCAAAATCATGCGCGAGGGCGGCCAATTCGTCTTTGCGAACCCCTAACGACGGCCCCATGCGCGCTTCTAAATCGCCGGAGGCCAAACGACGAACCGTTGCCTGTAACTGCATAATCGGTGCTGTCAGATGGCGTGCTAAGGCATAGCAAATCAAACCTGTAGTTAATAAAACGGCTATGCAGCGCAGTAATTGCAGAGGCCAGGGCGCACGTAACAGACGCGCGATGCGCGCCCACGGCTCACGCTGTTGTGTGCCGCTGAGATTTGCAAGAATCACATAACGATTGCCTTGCCAATCGCTTGTCCAATTCGCTCCGGCCATCATGTCGCCCGTTTCCGCCCATACTGCTTCTCCATCGGATAGAGCTGTATTTGAAGATGAGGAGTTCACTTGTTTGAAGAGGGAATTAACCAACGAGCGCAGGCGAGGATTCACTTCTTGTCCGGTAACTTCGCGGCCTCTGGCATCGAAGAGCCAGAGTTTGAGATTGCCGTCACCGCGCCGTTTAGCGGCGCGCTTGCGGCGATTGAAGTAAGTGGTCACGGCACGCGGGCCGCGTCGCACGTAATCGTCGGCGGCTACACCTCCGGCAATGTCCAACAGTTCTTCCAGACGCGCTCGTTGCACTCTCGCATTGCTATCTGGTTGTGTGACCGCTACAGCCAAAACCACGACCAATCCAACTGTTGCCATGGCAACCCAATACCATACGAAAATCTTGAAATAAAGGTTACGCATCAGGGGTGGTCAGGTGGCGCATTCACAACTTCGCCGCCTCCATAAATGTAGCCAATGCTGCGCACGGTCTGGATGCGTTCCTGACCATTGGGGTGGAGTCCGAGTTTTTTCCGCAGGTTGCTAACGTGCATATCAATGCCGCGCTCATTGCGAATGAGGGGGCGATTGAAAACATGTTGTGAAATATCCTCGCGCGTCACCACCTGCCCGGCGCGTTCCAGCAACAGGCGCAGTAAGTCGAATTCGATAGCTGTCAGTTCAGGCCACGCCTCGCCACATTGCACTTTGCGTGTGGCCGGATTTAATTCCACATCACCCACGATAATCTTTTCCTGTGAGGGCGTGGATGTAACTTGTGTGCGGCGCAAAATGGCACGAATGCGCGCGGCCAATTCACGGGCGCTGAACGGCTTCGCCAGATAATCATCGGCGCCCAGTTCAAGACCGACAACACGATCTGTTTCTTCGCGCCGCGCCGTCAGCATGAGAACCGGCACCTGCGAAGCTGGCGGGTTAGCGGCACGAATGCGCCTTAATACGTCGAAGCCACTGCCACCGGGCAAGTTGACATCTAAAATCACAAAATCATAACGCCCCGCTAAGGCGCGATGCACGCCTTCATGTGCGTCATGCGCCGTTTCGATTGTGAAGTTTTCGATGGCCAGATATTGCGCCACTAAGGCGCATAATTCGCGGTCATCGTCCACCAAGAGAATACGTTCCATATCGGTTTCATTTTGAAGGCTTGCGGCAAATTATGTTGTATGGCAGGGAGAGGCTTGACAGAAAATTTACACGATGTCGTCTTAGATTTTACCGGTTTGGCGCCCCTTTTTCTGCTGACCTTTGCCAAAATAAAAAGCAACCGCAACGATGGTTGAAACGATGGTTTGCAACAGGACGAAAGAGAACATGAAATACAAATTTCCCAAATGGTTGGTGTGCTTTGGATGCGCGTTATGCTTGATAATGCCTTCTCTTCAAGCTGCGCCTAAAGCGACTTCTAAAACGCCGGCAAAAGCATCGGGCAAAGGCGCTATGAAAGCCGGAGGCAGAAAAGGCGCTTTAAGACAGGTCATTAAAAAGCTTAATCTGAGCGTTGCGCAACAAGCAAAAATCGAAACGCTGTGGAAAAAATCGCAGGCCAATCTCAAAGCGCTGCGTGCCAACAAAACATTGACAAATGAGCAAAAACACGCGCGCCGCCAGGTGATTCAATCTGACCGCAATGCACAGATGCGCCAACTGCTCACAACGGCACAACGCCAAAAGTTGGATGCGATGCTCGCTGAGATGAAAAAGAATCGCAAGAAACCGTAAGCGAAGTCATAACCCCTGTTTCCCATCGCGCAACTTTCCATTGAAAGAGGCGCGTGGCAATAAATTGAAGAAAACCCAAAGGAGAACGAACATGAAAAGCAAATGGATGATTGGAACGGCCTTAGCCGTAGCACTGAGCGCCGGTAGTTTGATTGAAGCGCAAGCCGCGCCCGCTAAAAAAGAGGGCAAAACTTTGTTGGCCCAGGCCAAAGGCAAGAAAGCCGGTAAAGGCAAGCGCGCTGCAAAAGGCCCGCAGGTCATTCCCGCGCAGCAGTTGGAAAAAATCCTCGGCAAGCCTTTGACCGATGAACAGAAAAAAGGCATCGCCGATGCCGCTAATGCTTACAACGAAAGTGTCGCTAAAGCACTCGGCCTGACCGTTGACGAACTCAAAGCCAAAGTGCAGGAGTATCGCAAGAACAATCCGGGCAGAGCAGGGGCCAAAAAAGCCGCGTAAATTGCGTTTAGATTGCCTGGGAAACACAGGGCCAAGAAGCTTCTTGGCCCTGTGTTTTTGTATGAATTCACAAGAGGTAAACTGTTACCATCATGCGCCTTCCTCATCTTCTTTCCCACTTTTTAACTGTCATTTTTCAGATCTTACTCCTTGCGATATTTTTTCCGGGAGGCAACGCGATGGCTGCCGAAAAGATTGAAAAGCCAAACATTATTTTCATGCTTAGCGACGACCTGGCGATGGGCGATGTCGGCGCTTACGGGCAAAAGCTGATTCAAACCCCGCATCTTGACCGCATGGCGCGCGAAGGCACGCGCTACACGCAGGCCTATTGCGGCACCACCGTTTGCGCGCCCAGCCGCACTTCTTTAATGACAGGATTACATAGCGGCCATGCGCCGATTCGCGCCAACCGTGAAGCGCAGCCTGAAGGACAGAAACCGTTACCTGCGGAAACCCTTACCGTGGCGCAGCTTTTGAAAAACGCCGGCTATTCAACCGCTGTCATGGGCAAGTGGGGCATGGGAATGTTCGATACAACGGGCAGCCCTTTCAAAAAAGGCTTCGATCACTTCTTTGGCTATAACTGCCAGCGTCACGCGCACTCGTATTTTCCAACTTACCTTTACAACAACGATCAAAGGTTCGATTTGCCTGGAAACGATGGTAAAGGCGTCGGGCAAACCTTCGCGCAAAATCTCATTCAAGACGACGTTTTAAAATGGGTGCGCGGGCAAAAAGACAAGCCGTTCTTTTTGTTTTATGCCATCACCTTGCCGCATGGTCGCCATGAGATTGATGATTTCGGCATCTATAAAGACAAGCCCTGGACGAACACGCAAAAAGCCTATGCCGCACAGGTAACGCGTCTGGATAGCGACTTGGGAAGATTATTGGATTTGATTAAAGAACTCGGCATTGATGAAAAGACTTTAGTTATTACGGCGGGCGATAATGGTTCATCGTTCGCCCCCAATTCGGAGATCGGAAAACTGTTTGAGCAAGCCTCCAACGGCTTGCGTGGCTACAAACGCGAGTTATACGAAGGCGGCTTGCGCCAGGCGGCCATCGCCCGTTGGCCGGGCCAGGTTCCCGCCGGACGAGTTAGCGATGAGCCGTGGGCGTTTTGGGATTTTTTGCCAACTACCGTCGAATTAGCAGGCGCGCCAATGCCTGCCGATTTTAAAAGCGATGGCTATTCGTTGGTTTCGTTTCTCAAAGGCGGAAACGCACCAAAGCGGCCCTACTTTTACTGGGAGTTACACGAAGCGGCCAGTTTGCAAGCGGCGCGCTGGGACGATGGAAACAATGTCTGGAAAGCAGTGCGCAACGGCCCTTCAAAACCGATTGAAATTTATGATTTGAAAAGTGACGCGGGGGAAACCAAAAACATCGCGGAAGCGCATCCTGAACTGGTCGAAAAAGCCAGAACTATTTTTCAGGAATCGCACACACCTCATCCTGATTGGCCTCTTGTGAATAAGAAAGCGCCGAAGAAAGCAGCCTAAAAGACTTTATGAGAAACCTGTTTTT
>DASWNL010000461.1:0-8099 GCA_036399215.1 Abditibacteriaceae bacterium | reverse complement strand
CCGAAAAATCGCGATAAACGCCCGCCACATCGGTCAAGAGCAGCAATTTGGCGGCGCCGAGTTTGGTGGCAATCGCGGCGGCGGCTAAATCGGCGTTGATGTTGTAAGTTTCGCCCCCGGCGCCCGGTGCAACAGGTGTAACAACGGGCACAAAACCTTCGCGTGCTAAGGTATCCAAAAGCTGCGGATTGACTTTTTCGATCTCGCCAACCAATCCCCAGTCGGCTTCACCTTCAAATTTGATAGCGCGCAGCAGGTTGCCGTCTTTGCCGGATAATCCCACGGCAGGTGCGCCCTGTTTGCCCAAATAATGCGCGATGCCCTTGCCTATCTGGCCTAAGACCATTTCGGTTACACGCATTGTCGCTTCATCGGTGACGCGCATTCCCTGCACGAACTGCGGCTCAATACCCATTTGCTTGCACATCGCCGAGATTTCGGGGCCGCCGCCATGCACCACGATGACTTTAGCGCCAACGTAATGCAAAAGGGCAATGTCACCCATTACCGCCGCTTTGAGATGCTCTTCGGTTTGCGCCGCGCCGCCGTATTTAATGACGATGGTTTGACCGCTCAAGCGACGAATATAAGGCAGCGCCTCAGAGATCACCTGCGCCCGGTGCCCGGCATCAGCGAACGCATCAACAAGCGTATTAGACAACAAACTTTGTTCATTCATGGAAACAATTGGAGGCAAACGAAAAGCAATCCAAAATTGGAAAGAGCGCAGTATAAAGAGGATTGGGGTGTCAATCAAGTGAATTTCAAGGGAATTCAAGGCTCAAGCGGCAGCATGTTGCCACCGATTGAGCGCTTTAGTTGGCGCTGGGCCTGGGGCGAGGCAGCTAAGAATCTTTCCGAGAATATCGCCCAGTCGTGCCCGCCACGCCGGGGCTGTCGGGCGGGAAAGACTTGCAAAGTCAAAGGTGCAGACGAAGCCGGATCAAAGATTTTGATGGCGCCTTCGGGCGCGGCAACGGCAATTAAGCGGCCTCCCGGTGCAGGCGCCGCGATAATATCCCTGCCCGACGGAACGGGAACATGACCGAGTAATTTCCATTCGTGGAGGTTCCACAGCGCGAGAGCGCCATTGGTTTGCAAAACTCCTACAGAACTACTATCAGGGGCTACGAAAAGTTGACGCGGCATTAAGGATGGTTTGTTGAAAGGCGACGGCAATTCGTAACGTGTCAGTTTGCCTTTCAGAATTTCGCGCGTTTCCAGAAAAGCGGTTTCTTTCCTTTGAATGGCGCGCAGCAATTTGCCCTGTTGGGTTAAAAGCGGCGGGCATAACACTTTGGCGCCACGCGGTAAAGCGGGTAGGGCGGTGACATAGAGCGGTGCGCCTGTTGAGGCCTCCCAGCCGCGTGGCTTGCCATCAACCAGAGCCACAATGGCGTGGCCGTTTGCAGAGAAAGCGGCTTGAATTTTTTGTGCTGTGCCTAAAAGAGCCTTCAACTTGCCGTTTTGCGTGTTCCACAGGGTTAAAGTCGCAGGAACAGACGGTTGACCTGTGGAATTTGCCGGAGTAAGAGAGGAAGCGGTAATTGCCAGCAAAGTTTGGCCGTCAGGCGACCAGCGAAGTTGCGACCAGTCGCCGACAAGGGGCCAATTCGCCGGAAAAGGAGCCAAAGTGCGCACCACAGCACCGCTACGGGCATCGCGCAACACGATAGCGCCGCTTTCATCGGTGGCTATCAGGCGACTATCCGCTGAAAAAGCGCAAACACCAAGCATCGAGGCTAAACCGCCTTGTTGCAAGGCACTCGCACCTTGCCCGCTGCTACTGCGCGGCGGCACAACCGGCCCCCAAAAACTGCGCCGCATTGTGCCTTTTTGCAAATCCCACAGGCGAATTGTCTGTGCTTCAAACTCGGCGCCGCTACTGAACAAGAAGGTGGGCATGGCGCCACTCAAAGAGTAGCTTGAATAATAGTAACCGGACAGATTGCCCCATAAACCACGCGGCGCCATGCCAATGGCGCTGCCTCCCGCTAAAAGCGCTCCATTGGGCGACCACTCAAGGCGCTGCCAATCATCGGTCAGTGTGCCTGCTTCAATGCCATGCCAGGAGCGCGTGCGCGTGTTCCACACCTGGGGCGCGCCGGCGATGCCGCTTTCATCGGTTTTGAGTCCGGCTAAGGTAATTGTGCCGTCATCGCCAATAGCCATCGTCGTCGCTAAAAAACCATCGGCCTGGAGCGGCCAAACGCCCTTTAATTGGCCCGATGCGCTATCCCACTGCTTCAAAACCGCACGATAACTGTTTTGGAAAGATTCGCTGCCATAAGCGGCCACCCAGCGCCCATCACTTGACAACGCCAGATTGCGAAAAGCACCCACCTGCGCGGGGAAAGCCGTAATAACGCGCCGTAAGCGATTCCGGCGTGTATCCCATAAGGCCAGAGTGCCATCCGGCGTTGCAGGCATCTGGGGGATGGGGCGCAAAGTGCGTTTCATTTGCGGCGTCACTTCGTCCCCTTTTAAAAGCGAAAAGCGAATTTTACCCTGCGTTGTTGAACGCAAATGTTGGGAAGACGCCGGGGGAAAACGATTCTGCCCTGTGACTAAAGTGTTCCCATCAGCAGAAAAGGCAGCCGCTTGCAATGAAAGGGCACGCTTCAAAGTGTGCGTTTTACCCGTTGGCAGGTTTAATAGTTTCCAATTGCTTCCAGCCCCGGACAAAGCGACGCCGTCTGCAACAGCGCCCCAGGGATAAGCCGAAGCTAATCGTGTTTGTTTCGCAAGAAGACCACTCTGAAGGTCGTAAGTGTGAAGCGAATTATAAGTATCGAGGCAAAGTTGAGTTTCACCGGCGAAAGCGAAATCACGACAGTAACCGCCCCCTGTTTTCAAAGTCCAGGCGCGGCCCGAAGCGGTATGGAGCAGATGCAAAGTTGTGCCCTGAGGGGTGTCATCTAAAAAGGCGAGGGTGCTTCCCTGGGGCGAAAAACGCAAATTGCGTGGCTGCCAAACCTTAGCGCCCAGTGTTAAAGTGCGGCGCAGGGCGCCGGTATCTGCATCCCAAAATTTAACTGTTTCGCCCAGCGTTGCCACGGTTTGGGCATCGTGCGCGAGAGCGAAAGCACGAATACCGCCGTCATGGCCGATTTGGGGAATTAAAGTGCCCGTTGGAGGCGTGTGAGATGACTGGGGTGCCGGTTTTGGCACGCGATGGAGGCACCAGGCACCGCTTAATAAAAGCGCCGCGATAGCCCATAGTGCCCATCGCCATTGCATATCTAAATCACATTCTTTTCAAGCATCTAAACAATTCGCTTTAAATGATTCGCTTGCCGCGCAATTTGAAGCGCGCATCAAAGGCGCCTCGATTGTGAACTTTGCAGCAAGGGCCACAAGCGACGGCACGGCCATAACGGCGGCGTCGGGCGAATTCGTGGCCGCAAACAGCGCAAGTGTAAAGCCAACCGCGCCGGGGCGGAGGCAGGGGAATGGAATGCCGCGTTTTGGGTTGCCCAATGGCGCGGGCTTTGGTTCGGAATTCACCGGTATGTCCGCTGGGCAAGCCGCGCTCGTGCAGCCAGAGGTGAATCATTTCGTGCTTGAGAATCTCGCGCAAAGCGCTTTGTGGCCCTTCGCAGGGAACGCCGCAGATAATAAATTCAGGTGCGAACAACGAATTACCCTCAAAGGCTTCAATCAGGAGAGGAATAGACAACTTAATAGTTTTTTTCCGCACTTCGATATTGGCTGCCGCGCGTGTCAGGCGCCGCGTCCATGTTATGCGGCACACGGGTAGGGCACTATCAAAATGAAGCGCGTTCAACTCTTGATAAAGTGTTTGGAGTTCAGCTTCGTTAGCCAGAGCCAACTTAGACGGCGGTGCCATATCTTTATTATGGCTTAAAAGATATGGGAGAAAACAAATGCCCCGACCCATAATGGGTCGGGGCATTTGTCTTCCGATGGGTGGAATTAGCGATTTGTGCTGGAGTTGGACGTATCAGAGTCCATGTCAGCTACATTGCGTGTTACATCAGCGGCCTGGTCGCCCACATCACGGGTCGCGCCATCGCCAACGCCGGTTACGGTGTTGTCGTTGTCCACCTGGTCAACGGCAGAAACGGCTGCGCCGCTGGCACCGGCTCCGGCCAAACCACCGGCGACCGCTCCGACTACTGCACCGACTGGCCCGGCTGCCGAACCGGCTACTGCACCTACTGCTGCGCCGCCCAGCCCACCCAAAGCGGCGCCTTTTTCGGCGTCGTTGTTTGGGTTGTCGTCAATTCCGTGCTGAATGTTGTCGTCTGCCATGATAATCACGTTCTCCTATGAAAAGATTGCTGCCCGCTTTTGCAGAAACAATGCCAAACTGTCCGAGACTTTTGTCTCGACTTTTATCTTCTCTTCGGCCTTGAACTTTAGGGGACTGGCTGCTAAGATTTGTAGGGCGCCTCGAAATTGAACGTTATGCGGGGCGCTTTTTAACGACTTATAACGACTTATACAGCTAAAAGGAACGACGATGTTCGCAGTAATTCGCGTAGGCGGAAAACAGTATCGCGTGCAAGACGGCAGCGAAATCTTGGTAGATCAACTGGTGGGCGACCCCGGCAGCGCTTTTGAGGGTGCTGAGGTTCTTGTCGCCGGTGAAGGCACCGATGCGAAAATTGGTGCGCCATTAGTAGATGGTGCCAAAGTTGCGGCGACTATTGTGCGCCATGCCAAGGGCGAGAAGATTCGCGTCTTCAAATACAAAGCAAAAAAGAATTATCGCCGTCGCATCGGTGCCCGCGCACATCAAACCTTGCTGCGGATTGACAGCATTAGCGTGTGAGGTTGTGAGGTTGTGGGGTCGTGTTTTCACTACCTCATCACCGCACTACCTCACTTCGACTGAAGGGAGCAAAAATGGCACATAAAAAAGGTATGGGTTCATCGCGCAACGGGCGCGATTCCAATTCACAGCGTTTGGGCGTCAAGGCTTTTGCCGGTCAAAACGTCAGCGCCGGTTCAATTCTGGTGCGCCAGCGCGGCACACGCTATTACCCCGGCACCAATGTCGGCATCGGCAGCGACGACACCTTGTTTGCTACTTCCACCGGCATCGTGAAATTCGAGCCGGCCAAGCGCGCCAAGCGTGCCGGTGCCCGCCAAATTTCCGTTTACCCCGGCGAGTAAAATTCAATACGCCAAATTCAACACATAAAAAGGCCGCTGCGAAATGAAAGTTTCGCGGCGGCCTTTTGTTTTCGCTACACTGCCGCATGAAAATCACTTGTAAGATTGAAGTGAAAACGCCATGTCAACTTCCGATAAGCCAACTTTTGAAAACCCGCGCATTGACGCGCTGTTTCCTTCGGGACAGCCCTTAATTTCCTTTGAGTTTTTCCCTCCGAAAGACGAAAAAGGCGCCGAGCAGCTTTACCACACCATTGAGGAATTAAAGCCGCTGCGGCCCAGTTTCGTTTCAATTACGCGCACCGGCGGCGGCACGCCACCTACCTTAGATTTGACGGCGCGCGTGCAAAATGAAATCGGCATTCGCGGCATGGCTCACATGACCTGCGTGGGCCACACCGCCTCAGAAATGAACGAGTATTTAGACCGCTTGTGGGATTCCGGCGTGCGCAACGTCTTAGCATTGCGCGGTGACTTGCCACCGGGCCAGACTGCTTTACCTGCCGATGCCGATTTCGCTTATGCCAGCGATTTAGTGCGTTTCGTGCGTGAGCGCCATAATTTTTGTATCGGCGTGGCTGGTTATCCTGAAGGCCATCCGCAGGCGCTCAATTTCATCCGCGATACCGAACATCTCAAGCGAAAGATTGATGCCGGGGCGCAGTTCATCATTACGCAGTTGTTTTTCGATAACGCCGATTTTTATCGCTGGCGCGACCAGGTGCATGGCATGGGCATTGATGTGCCGCTTGTCGCCGGTATTATGCCGATTTTATCCACGCCACAAATTAAAAGGTTCGTGACCATGTGCGGCGCCAAGATTCCGCATCCGCTTTTGCTGCGCCTCGAAAGCTTGGAAAGCGACCCCTTAGCCGTTCACGCCGCCGGTGTGGAATACGCCATTCGCCAATGCGAAGATTTACTGGCAAACGGCGTCCATGGCTTGCATTTTTACACCCTGAACCGCTCGAAAGCGACTGTGCTCATTTCACAGGCGCTGAATCTTAAAGATCACCCATCTTAAAATTACAAAGGCACGCGGGGCGTGCCTTTTTTCTTATGCAGACTTTTCATTCCGTTTTTGATGAAGTTCATGACGTTGCCGTTTTTGGCGGCGGTTACGCCGGGTTTGCCGCTGCCCGCGCTTTGGTTGAGGCCGGCAAAAAAGTGCTCTTGATTGACCGTCGTGCCGCACTGCTTTCTGAAAGTGGTTGGTCGTTTCAATCAGTAGCGGGCACCATTAACGGCATCGAATGGCGCGATTGGTGGAATGAACTGCAAGAGTGTGGCGCGGCTCAGGGCGGGAGCGAAGAAGGCGAGAAAGGGCGCCAGCAGGGGCGCATAGATGGCGCGATTGCTGAAGTCATAGCGACACAATGGACACAGAGCGCGCGGCGCGCCGGAAAATTAAAGGTTCTCTATTACGCGGCGCCCTTAGCCTTGGAAGGCGGCGATACGCGAAAAGGCGAGCTGCTTGATGCCGTTTTACTGGGCACAAAAGGCGGTTTGCGCCGCGTAGCTGCGCGACAATGGATTGATGCGACGGAAGGCGGCGAACTGCTACAACTTCTGGCCCGTGTGCAAGAGACTGCCTGGCAAACTCCGCCGCGCTTGATGCGCATGGTGAACCTGTATTTTCGCCATGTCAATTGGCCCGATTTGCCTTTTGGGCCGCTGGAAAATCAATCGCTATCCGGCGCCCGTTTAAAGTGGGGTTCTTCGTTATGGCCTAACGAGCGCTGTTTAACCATTACAGTCACAGGTGAAGGCCAGGAATTCGGCCATAACTTGCGTGGCGTGTGGATTCCGGCCTTGAAAGCGCTGCACGAAAACTTTCCTGATGCCATGCGCGAAGCGGTTCTCACACATGGCAGCGTTGAACCATTTGATGTTTATTCACGTGTGCCACAGGGGCAGAGTGTGCCGCCCAATGTGGCGACAGCGGTGCCCTGGCAGCGGCGTGTTACAGCCGATAATTTCTTGGCCGGGCGTTTTGAAATCGGCAGCATGGCGGCGCGGCGGATTTTGGATTTGCCACAGGCAGAGCCGCAGGCAAAAACTCCTTTTAAGGGCGAAATATTCTGGCGCGAAGAGCAGGCCGATGTGGCAATTGCGGGTTTGGGAACCGGCGGCGCTTTAGCGACTTTAGCCGCAGCGCGAAGTGCGGAAAGTCAAAAGGTTTTGGGCTTCGATCCGCTGTCATTTTGTGGCGGCATTGGCGCCGGTGGCGGCATTCACTGGTATTACTACGGCGTGAAAGGCGGTTTGCAGGATGAATTGGATGCCCGTCAGCGCGAAGTCATGCCGATGTTTGCCTCCAGCGGTCAGATTCAAGGTTTTCATCCTGACGCCAAGAAATGCGTGCTGGAAACTATGCTGCGCGAAAGCGGCGCGCACTTGCTTTTTGGTGCCATGCTTTTGGATGTCGAACGCGACGGCTCGCGTGTAAAAAGCGCTTTGCTATCAACACCCAACGGGCCGTTACGCTTATTAGCCCCGGCTTGGATTGATAGCACCGGCGATGGCGATTTAGCGGCACGGGCCGGTGCCCCGGCGCGTTTCGGGCGCGATGGTGATGGCTTGTTACACGCTTACTCGCAGTCATCGGGCAAGGCCAGCCTGAAAAACGAAAAAGCTTTCATGAACGTGGTGAATTATGATGCTGGTTTCGTTGACCCAACCGATAGTGAAGACTTAACGCGGGCGCGTCTGGAAGGCATTGCGCATTACGCAAAAGATTCCTACTCGGAAGGCGAACGGCCCACTTATATGGCCCCGGCCATTGGCCTGCGCCAATCGCGCCATATCGTGACCGATTACACGCTGGAATTATCCGATCTTATTGAGCGGCGTGAGTTTGCCGATTCTGTAGGGTTAACCGGCTGTCACTATGATAACCATGCAGTAGATTACGAATTTGAAAGTGATGAATCGTTGTTATGGGTGTGGGTGTGCCG
>DASWNL010000460.1:0-2012 GCA_036399215.1 Abditibacteriaceae bacterium | reverse complement strand
CTATAATCAAATCATCCAGGTTCATTGAGTTCTCCGGTAAGGAAACTGAAAGTGTGGTGCTTCCAGTTAAACCCAGTGAATCTGGACTTGAAATCGTTTCTAATTACTTGCACATCGCGTTAGCTAATATAGTTTTTCCATTGGAGGATTTTATGTTTGAACTGAGACGCCTCAATACCAGAAGCGGCTTCACACTGATAGAGTTGCTTGTCGTCATAGCGATAATCGCGCTTCTTGCGGCCATTCTGTTTCCCGTGTTCGCCAGGGCGCGTGAAAATGCGCGTAAATCATCCTGCCTGAATAATGTCAAGCAGATTGGCCTGGGATTCAAGCAGTATGTTCAGGATTATGATGAGCAATGGCCTGTGAATTCACAAGGAGCGAACAATAACATAGACGATGTGGTTGTGCGTGTTGGATGGACAGGATACGTGTCGAATGCCTTGAGGCCCTACATAAAGAGCAACCAGGTTTGGGCCTGTCCCAGTGACAGTGGAACGAACAATAATCTCGGCGGCTCTGGAGCCACACCGACCTTTGGCAGTCCTGGGGCTAATGTGCCCGCGACCCATATGTCGTTCGTCCACAAAGTCTCTTATAGCTACAACTATTCGGGTGTAGGCAACCCTGGCACGCCCACTGCCGGCAACGTGCCAGGCGCTGGCAATAACGAATCGAATATGGTAAAGCCTGCTGAACTCATGGTTTTATGGGACAGTCAGAACCGCTGGTCGGATGGTGCTAACTTTTTTAATGGAGATCCTGCTACTGGCCGTGAAGTGGCGCGTTGGAATCAGAAGAACTACGCCTATAACTGCCGCCACTTGCAGGCCGCTAACTGGCTTTATGCAGATGGTCATGCAAAGTCCATGGGACTTGATCGGGTCAAATATGGCAACATCGCCAATTTGCCGCTTGGTGACGCAGCCAATGAAAAAATGGTAACAAGCACCTTGGCATGGACTTATCCTTGAGTCTTACCAGTCCCAGTTCATTTAATTTGATGACCCAACAAAAAGGAAGCGATTTAAATCGCTTCCTTTTTGTTTCTGCCAAGCGAAGCGCTTGTTATAATAGCGTTGCAGAAAATCCCCGACTTTTTGAGGAATAATCATGATCGAAATGCGAAAGCGCACGACACATTTAACGGCGTTGGGTTTGTTGGGAAGTGCGGCCCTTTTTGCCGGCTGTAATTCACCCAGTAACACCGAGAGCGGAACCCAAACAGCACAAACAGCAGCCACACAAGGGGCACAGGGTTCGCCATCCGTTACGGTTTCTGGTGGCGAGAAAGCCAAAATCGCAGTGATTCCCAAAGGTTTGACGCATTCGTTCTGGCAAGCCATCAAGCGTGGCGCAGAAAAAGCGGGCAGCGAGATGAACGCTGAAATCATCTGGACAGGCCCGGCCAGCGAAAGCGATGGCGTTAAGCAGCAGCAGCAGATCGTCGAAGATCAGATCACCAAAAAAGTAGATGGCATCGTCATCGCGCCCATCAATAAAACCGCTCTGGTGCCTGTGATTGATAAGGCGGCCAAAGCCGGTATTCCTGTTGTGATTGCCGATAGCGACGCTCAAACCAAAAACCGCATCTCTTATGTAGCCACAGATAACTATGTCGGCGGCCAAATGGCTGCCGAGCGCATCTGGAAACTTACCGGTGGCAAAGGGCCAATCGGCATGGTGCCGGTGCAGGCCAACTCCGAATCTACTGAACAGCGCGAAAAGGGTTTTGCCGATAAGATTGCAGAATTATCGAAGGGCAAGGTGAAAGTCATTCGCTCTGTATACGGCGAAAGCGACCGCAAGAAAAGCATGACCGCCGCGCAAGACATGCTGACGGCCAACCCAAATATGCTGGCGATTTTTGGCCCGAACGAAAGCTCGGCAGTGGGGGCCATGAATGCGGTTCGTTCCAGGCAGCAATTGGGCAAAATCAAAATCGTTGGCTTCGATACGCCGCCCATTTTAGTGGAGGCCGTGAAAAAGGGCGATGTGGATTCCATCGTGGT
>DASWNL010000459.1:0-10103 GCA_036399215.1 Abditibacteriaceae bacterium | reverse complement strand
GTGGGCGCAAGCCCCGCTTTTGAACTACTTTGCCTTAAGGAAATTTGAAGCCAGGTATGCCCTTACCACGACCAGGAATAGGAATATCGGGAACTCTAAACTTGTCCTTCCATTTACCGGGCAGTAGTGAACCAATCTGCTGGCCTAACCCGACCATGTTGAGAATTTTCAACACTTTTTCGAGGCCTTTGTCCTTCTCTTCGGCGTCCTGCATATAGCCGTTGGAAGCCAGTTCATGCTCTTCTTTCTTTTCTCCAGTCTCTTTTTTGGCGGCTTCCTGATGCATTCCCGCAGCGGCCACTTCAAGGGCGGCAATTTCGCCAACATCAGTCGCGTCGCCCCGACTACCGTTGGCCATCTCCACTGCACGCAGAGCCTCATCGACATTGCCGAGCATGGTGTGGCAAAAGGCCAGTTCCCGGTGGGCCTCGTAGTAATCCGGGCGCAATTCAACGGCTTTTTCCAACGAAGTAATGGCTTTACTTACTTCTTCCTTTTTCGCGGCTTCATCTTTCAATTGCGCCCCGTAAAAGCGAATACCATAACCTAATGCCAGATGATTAGCCGGGTCATCTCCATTGAATGATACAGCGTCACGAAAAGCCTTCAGAGCATCCTCTTTAGCCTTTTTGTATTTTCCATCTATATCGAGCGCGGCTAACGCATAGCCGTGTGCGCGATGGGCTTCAGCAGACTTAGAATCTTTGGCTTTAGCTTCCAATGCAGCGCTTATAGCGGAAAACCTGGCGTCCTCTTCATGGCGCAGCATGGGGACTTTTTTGTTGTTGTATGTCTTAACCGATGTTGCAGTATTGCCGGTTCCAGCGCCACTTTCCGCATAGCGGCTGTAAGCTCGCGAAAGAACGCTAAGCGCATGAGCATCCGGCACATTGTCCACCAAATTCCAGGCGTCCACGATGACATCGGCGTTGCGTCCTTGCAAGCGGTGCAACTCGCGCAAAGCCGTATGTGCCTCTACATTCCTTGGGTCCTTGCGGATTGCTTCGCCGTAGGTTTCCTCAGTAATTGGCAAGCGTAAAACGACGGGCGGGGTGGGCGGCAAAGGCTCCTCAGTTACCTTGCGTTTAACACTCAACAAGACAGGGTCTTTTGCCGTTTTTTCGACTACGACCCATTCTGGCTCTTGCTTTATCTCATAACCACTGGTATCGGAGGCTTTCTCGGCCCATGTGTTTACGTTTTGCGAAACGTAAGTTTGCAAGCGGCCCAGTTCCACATCACCGTTTTGTTGCGGCACAGCGCCCTTTTTCAGGCCTTCAATAATCGCGTGCGTAAAAACACCGTTGCCAAGCTCCTCATCTTCATAAGCGCGCTGACCTTCCTTGCACGCTAAGAAGGTAGCCGATTGGGCTTTGGCGCTGGGAACCGTCAATCCACGACTGAGAATGTTGGTCATGGTGTTAGGCTTGATGCCGCGTCCCGGTGTCGGGTCTTCGCGGCAGGCATCTATAAACAATACAAACTGCGAAGCCGGCAACTCACTGAGTTTTTCGGTGAATTTGCGCAGATTAACCGCCGAGTTATCAAGCGATTCTGTCGTCAGGTTTCTGGCATCGTGTGGCAGAAAATAGCTTTTGCCGTTCGCGCCGACGCCTTTGGCAACACCGTGTCCGGCTAAAAACACCAAAACTGTATCGCCGGGCTGGACTTTGGTCTTATCACTATCTTTGGCGTTGAACAGCACCGCCTCCTCGATTTTGGATTTGGTGGCTTCTTTGTCCACTAAAAGTTCTACTTCACCACCGTTCAAATCAACAATCTGGGGGTTAGTCAGTGCCGCGTGCAAATCTTTGGCATCTTTGGCGGCAGACTTCAAATTATCAATTTGCGGACTGGGATAATCACTCACTCCTACGATAAGCGCCCAGGTTTTAGGCGCAGCCTGCGCCTGAATGGCGCTGGTAACAACAATCAAGCAAGCAAAAAGTCGAATCATCTGTTTCATACGTTTGATAACCTCCTACGGCCATTACGGCGTGTTACTGTCTTGCAAAAGAGCACGTGTAAACGGGCTGAGAGCCTGGATAACATCGCTTTTGGCTCCTTCAAGGCCTTCTTCATCACGCAGCGATTCCTCTTCCAACACTTCTAAAGTGCGGCCTAAGACGCCTTTTTCGCGATAGGCTTCGGCCAGCATAAAAAACGGAGTTTTGTCTTCGGCATTTTTGGCCTGCGCCTGCAATTCGCCCGCTAATTTATTGAGCGCCTCGCCTTCGGCAGATGACAGAAAAGTCACCAGGCCAAATCGCGAATCCTGCACTGGCCTGCCGGTTGTGCCGAAACCGCTCAGTCGCCATAGATAGGGCCGTTGCTCGCGCAAGGCTGGCGCATTAGCCGGAAACTCCGCGAAAAGTTTATCGGTTTGCACACTCCAAATCACGTTGTCGAATTGATCGAACAGCGTGAAGGTGTAATTCAAAGCACCAGTCAAGGGCAGCCACTCAAACTTCGGTTTATCAAGCGGCAACCAACCGGGAAATTGCGGGGTCATCCTTTCCACAGTGCGCGCCGGACGCGCCATGACTGCTCCTACGCGAGCGCCGCCTAATTTTTGAGCGACGGCTGCCGAAGGGCCGCTCATCCCGGCCATTTTCGTGGCACCAATAACCTGACCGGGACGAATCGTAGCACTTTGCCCCGCGCCAATTTGATAACGCGCTCCACCATCGAACAAAACAATAATCGCCTGCGCCCCGGCTCCGGTGCGCACCACGTCGCCGCTTTCGACGCGCTGCAAAAGTTTCAGCGGCGCTTCTTTGTCGGCCTTTTTCAATGTCACGCTGCCTTTAACCTGTGCCGCCATGCCGACCGGCGCGGCCCATGCCGGCAAAGCTATCGGCAAAGCTACAACACTCAAACCCAACGCCCTGAAAAACTTCAAACTCTGTTTCATAACCCTTCCTGTTTCGATTGTTCAGATAAAACCTCAAAAACCTCTAACGGCTGTTGCCGCCCGCGAATCTCTACTTCGTCAGTCCTGCCAAAAACGACCTGCTGCTTGATTGCTTCATCCAACAGTTCGCAGGTCGTTTCCGAAATCAAAAAGTCGCAGCCCATTGCTTTAGCGGTTTCCTGCAATCGCGAGGTCACATTCACCGTATCGCCGATAATAGTGAACTCCAGGCGTTGCTCCGCTCCAACCGCGCCCACCAACACTGGGCCACTATGCAAAGTTAAACGCGCTTCAAACCAAACTTCACCCTGAGCGCGCAACTGCTCCGTTAAAGCATTGATGCGGCTTTGCATGTCGAGGCAAGCGCGCACCGCCAGAAGCGCGTGCTTTTCATCAGGTAAGGGCGCGCCCCATTGCGCCATCAGGCCGTCACCTAAATATTTGTCCACCAGGCCGCCATGCTTCAAGACAACTTCGGCGATGAGAGACAAGTAACGATTCAATGCTGCAATCGCCTGATCTGGAGGCAACATTTCTACCGTTTTGGTGAAGTTCTTCAAATCGGCGAACAAAACCGTGACCGTCATCTCACGCCCTTGCCCGCCGCGCAAATCAGGATTAGCAAGCAATTCGTTGATCAAACGAGGGTCTTGCTGGCGTCCCCAAACTTTCATCACCTGCGCCCGTTCGCGCTCTTCGCTCAGGGCACGATAGCCGCCCATTAAAAGTGAACCGGCTAAAAGCATCAAAACCGGCAAAGCTAAGGGCAAAGCAAAATTTGCCCAAATAAAAAGCACAAGGCTAAGCACCGTCCATAGAAACGCAATACCAACAGCCCTTAACGCCGCGCCATTCCAATTCCATAACGAAAAGAACAAAATGCCTAAAGCACCCAGCAGCGTAGCAAACAACCAGTGCGCAATTGGTGAACCCTGTTTGATTTCGCTGCGGTCAAGCAAAGTTTTAACGGCGTGTGCCTGCACTTCTACTCCGGGAATCAAACGCCGCTTGAACCCCCCATCGAAAAAGGGCACATGATGAAAATCGTTGCTGCCCGTGTAAGTCGCGCCAATGAGGACGATTTTATCTTTCCAGCGTGGGTCGGGTCGTTTGGCTTTGACCAGATCATAAATTGAAATGTGCTCGAAAGGTGTTTCTTCCTTTCCCGCATAGTTGCCAAAGTTCACCAGCAATGGGCGCGATGGCAACTCCTTTTCGTTAGCATAAAAACCGGCTTTCAGGGCAATCCGCCCGGCAAAGGAAACTTCACGCTTGCCACCATCCTCGCGCATTGGCTGGATAGACTTCCACACCACTTCGGAGCGATCTGTGCCCACTTCGGCGTAACCAAGCGACCCCTCTCCACCGTCCAGAGCGGCGCCGGGAATGGCATATAACAATGAAGGTGTGGGCAGCACATAACCGGAGGCGTCGGGCTTGATGAATTTAACGAAAACCACATTGCGTGCGCGACTTAAAGCCTCGCCTAACTTTTGATCGTAACTGCGTTTTAGCCACGGCTCGGTTTCAATGGTTTGTGTCCAGTCCAGAGCGATAACGCGTGCCTTACTGCGGTTCAGTTGATCAATGGCATCGGCTATATGGCCGCCCCAGGCAATAAAAGGCTCACGCCACTTCTTCAGGCTTTTATCATCGAGTTCGACAATAACAATACGCTTGTCTTCCTGCGCACCGATAACTAATTCGCGGCTGCTGAACTGAACGCCAAGCCAAAATTCTTCCGCATCCGCCGTAGCATTCACCCATTGCAGCACACCTGCGCCAAGCAGCACCAGCGCTAAGGAAATCGCCGCCGCGCGGCGGCGATTGCGCCTCCAGCGTTCTGGCAGCGAAGTGTTTGATTGATTGACTGTTTTGGTTTTGGAGCGGAGCGGCACACTTGCAGTATGACCTTTTCTCCATTTCGGTTTCAGCGCTGCTCCCTTTACGTTTGTGCGCTGTCAAAACCATTGCCTAAACGCCGCACAAATGTTAAATCACAAACAACTATGTTTAATTCGCGCCCCTTTTGCCGTGCGGCTGTTTTCTTCTTTTTCATCCTTCTGTGGCCTTTATACGCACAAACAGGAATACCTAACCCGCCACCGTTGCCGTTCAAAGAACCGGCGCAGGTGCGAATGCTGCCCGAACGCCTGACAGTCGCGGATGAACTGGTCAAAGAAGCCGTCGAACGCAAAGGTGTGCCCGGCGCGGTTTTACTCATCGCGCGCGATGGCAACATTGTCTTTCGCAAAGCCTATGGCGTAGCGGGTGCGCGGCCCCAGGCGCGGCCTATGCGCGAAGATACGGTTTTCGATGTCGCTTCTTTAACAAAAACCATCGTCGCCACAGCCGCGATGAAACTCATCGAAGAAGGCAAAATCGAGTTGGATGCGCCGGTTGGAAACTACTTAGCGCCATTTAAAAATGCCGGCGGCGAAAAAGCGCAGATCACCATTCGCCACTTATTAACCCACGCTTCGGGACTGCCCGCCGGAATAGGCACTGCGGGCAAAACGTGGACAACTTCGCAAATCGTCGAAGATATTGCCGCGTTAAAGCAAAAACATGCACCGGGCAGCGGGTTCTTGTATTCGGATTTGGGTTTCATCACGCTCGGCGCGGTTATTGAAACTGCCAGCGGCCAGCCTTTGGATGTTTACTGCCAGCAAACCATCTTCTCGCCGCTGGGCATGAAAGATTCGGGCTTTCGCCCGCGAGGAGAGTTCGCCTTGCGCGCCGCTTCGACTTCGCCGGACGATGATAGGCCCGAAAGCAGGGGCAAAGTTCATGACCCAACCGCAGCGGCCTTAGGCGGTGTCGGCGGCAGTGCCGGTGTTTTTTCAACAGCCGATGATTTAGCGCGCTTTTGCCAGATGTTTCTCAATGGCGGTGAATACGGAGGCGCGCGCATTCTCAAACCTGAAACTGTAGCCTTGATGACAAGCAAACAGTCGCCGTTTGCCGGTGGCGCCCGCGCTCTGGGCTTCGATTTAGATTCGCCCTATTCCATTCGCGGCGCCCTGCCCCCTGGTTCATTTGGTCACACCGGTTTTACCGGCACCTCGCTGTGGATTGACCCTTTAACCAAGAGCTTTGTAATCTTGTTGGCAAATGGCGTTCATGCCAAACCGGCGATTCCAGCTTTAACTCCCTTACGCCGCATGGTTTCTAATGTGGTTGCGGCTTCGTTTGCCGACTTACCTTTAGGGCCGGGACGCCTGGCTGCGACACTACCGAAATCGTTAGAGGAATATATGCAAGTTCAAACCGGACTTGATGTTCTGATAGGAGAAAACTTCAAGCGCCTTGAAGGCAAAAAAGTTGGCATCGTTTGTAACCACACCGCTGTTGACCGCAAAGGCACGCATTTGGTGGATGCGATGTTCGCCAACAAGAACATCCATATTGCAGCCCTTTTTGCGCCCGAACATGGCATACGCGGCGCCTTGGATGAATCCATCAAAAACGCAGTAGACGAAAAAACCGGATTAAAAATTCATTCGCTTTATGACCTTAGCGTGCCACTTGAAAAACGCTATCGCCCGGCAGCCGAAATGCTGCAAGGCATTGATACGCTGGTCTTTGATATTCAAGACATCGGTGTGCGCTACTACACCTACAGTTCAACGCTGGGTTACATTCTCGAAGCCGCCGCACAAAACAAAATCAAGGTTTTGGTTTTAGACAGGCCCAATCCTTTAGGCGGATTAACCGTCGAGGGGCCATTACTTGACCCGCAATGGGCTTCGTTTATCGCTTATCATACGATGCCGATTTCGCATGGCATGACCTTTGGCGAATTGGCCCTCATGTTCAACGCCGAACGCAAAATCGGCGCGGATTTAGAAGTGGTGAAAATGCCCAACTGGAACCGGCGCATTTTGTTCGACCAGACCGGCATTACCTGGGTCAATCCTTCACCAAATATTCGCAACGTGCGCCAGGCAGCCGTTTATCCGGGCGTGGGCTTTTTAGAAGGAATGCCGCTAAGCGTCGGGCGTGGCACGGATACGCCTTTTGAAGTTATCGGCGCGCCCTGGATGGATGGCGTGGCTTTAGCGGATAATCTCAATGCGCGGCGCTTGCCCGGCGTTTCATTCGCGCCGGTTCGATTCACGCCAACTTCCAGCAAGTTCAAAGGCGAAATATGCAACGGCATTCAAATCATGCTGTGGGATAGAAGGCTATGTCGCCCAACCGAACTGGGTATTCACTTAGCCGATGCCTTAGCGCGTTTGTTCCCGCAAAACATAGATGCTAAAACATTGGAGATTATGCATCGCTGGATCGGCAATAAAATCATTCCAGAACAGATTGCTAAAGGCACGCCACCCGATGAAATAATTTCTTCGTGGAGCAAAGACGTAGACGCCTGGAAAGCCCGCCGCACGCCGTTTTTGCTTTATCCATAAATTTTCAATAGAACGCGGATTTCATACGCGGAAACAGCTTTGATGAGCGCAGAAAAGAAAGTGGATAATCATTCTCCTCCTGCCGCGTAAATCTGTCGTTTCTGTGTCCGCAGGCCGTGTTCTATTGAAAATTTGAATCTTGAAACAAAACACCATGGCACTTTTAATTGATGGCTTTATCATTGTTGCTTACTTCGTTCTGATTCTTTACATTGGCCTGCGCATGGGGCGGCGTGAAGACAGCTTGCACGACTTTGCACTTGGCGGGCGCCAGGTGCCGTGGTGGGCGGTTATGGCTTCGATTATCGCAGCAGAAACCAGTGCCGCCACCTTTCTCGGCGCGCCCGGCGAAGGTTACAGCAAGCTCAGTCTGGCTTATGTGCAACTGGTGTTTGGCCTCATCATCGGGCGCTATATTGTTGGCTACTTCTTTCTTGAGCCGTATTACCGTTATCGCGTTTATACGGTTTACGATTACTTGGGCGTGCGCTTTGGGCCGGCTTCCAAAAACTACGTGTCCGGCCTGTTTTTGGTGATGCGCACTTTAGCTTCTGGCACCCGCTTATTTGTGCCGTCTTTAGTGATGGTTCTGGCGTGGCGCTTGTTTACCGGCGGTGAAGAAGGAATCAAATTCAGCCAGCAGGCAGTAAACAGTGTCTGGCCTTATTTGGTAGCTATTATTTTTCTGACCATTGCCACTTGCATCTATACGGCATTGGGCGGCATTAAAGCGGTGATCTGGACGGATGTGATTCAAGCCTGTCTGATGTTTGGCGGCGCCATCGTCGCCATGATAACGCTGCTAATTCACATCGGAGGTTTCTCAGCGGTAGCAGAGGCTGTTCCGGCTATGACACGGCTCGACGGCTATTTTATAACCGGCTTTGAGCCGCACTTTGTGGCCAAATGGCAGGAAGAGAATAAAATCAGTTCGATGAACGCCTGGGAATACATCAAGCTGATTTTAGGCAGCGATTACACGGTTTTCTCCGCGCTGATCGGCATTACCTTTATGAACATGGCGGCCTTTGGCACCGACCAGGACATGGTGCAGCGCATGCTTACTGCCGAAACCCATCAAAAGGCGCGGCGCAGTTTAATAACCGCCGCTTTTATGGATGTGCCGATTGCCGCCACGTTTACTTTCATAGGCATTTTGCTTTATGTCTTTTATCAGCAAGAGCCGAAATTCAAACCCGAAGCCAACTCAGATGTGTTTGGTTCTTACATTCTGAATGTCCTGCCGGTTGGCATTCGCGGTCTGGTTTTAGCAGGCGTTTTTGCTACGGCGATGGGATCGTTTTCCGCCGCCTTAAATGCCCTTGCCACCAGTGCCACCAACGATTGGTATGTGCCGCGCAATCCCGGCAAAGATGAGAAACAATACGTCACAGCGGCTCGCGCTTTCACAGTTTTGTTTGCTGTCCTGATGGTCGCCATCGCCGGCGGTTTTGCTTATGCCAAAGTCGTTAATCCCGATATTCGCATCATTCCCGTGGTTTTAGGCATCGCCGGCTTTATTCTTGGCCCCATGCTCGGCGTGTTTCTCATCGGTATGTTCACGCGCAATCGCGGCTCGGATAAAGGAAACATCATCGCCGTGACCTGCGGCCTCTTTGCCACAATTGTTTTAGGCGATTTGCACATTACGATGCTCAATGGCCTGGCGCCGATTTTCGGCATGGAGCCAAGTCTGATGCGCCCCGAATGGCTGCCCAAAGTTTCCTTCACATGGTTCGCCATGATCGGCGCCCTTGTGGTGTTCTTCGTCGGTGTTTGTTTCAAAACTCCCCCTGAAGTTTTAGAATCCGCTAAGCGCAAAGCCGCCGGGGCGCAAGGTAGTGAAGATGTGCCTTTGGCCTTGCGAACGTAAAACTGTTACAATGGGCCTAACAGGCGTTGACTTGTTGCAGATAGTCTTGATTTGGCTTTTTAAAGGAGCTATGCATGACAGATCAACATACAGCCGCTACAAACATTCCTACAGACGATGGAAGCATAGGAGTAGGAAGCTCGGAAGCAGTAGGCGAAGCTCTTCCTATGCAAGAGGTTAAGCGCCTTGCCGCCCTGAGAACAGACCATGCCCGAACAGTCATCATTTTTATTCATGGCATTGGCGTGCAAGACCGTTATCAGCAACTTGTCTCTTTCACTAACGGCCTACGATACACGCCAAAGGCCGGGGAATTTTGGGTAAGTCGGCGCGGCACCGACGATACGCCGCAGGGACAAAATGTTCCGCTACGCATCATTCCTCGGCGCTCAATTAGCGGTTGTGCCCAACCTAAAGAGTTCGTTGATGTAGATGTCTGTGAGGTTTATTGGGCGCCGCTGCTCAATGGTTTGACAGGTTGGCTGGCTGTATTGCGTTGGTTGGGCTTAACGCTCCTTGAATTCTTCAAAAAGTTTTTAAAAAAGAAGCACTATGTGCGAGAAGCAGAAGGCAGGCAAACGCCTTACGACATAGCGCCATTTCCCACGGCCAAAACCAGCGCAGGGAAATGGGTCTGGCAGATCGGCTATTTTTCCATAGTTTCCCTGCTCGCTTTTTTCCTGCTCTGGAGCGCGCTCGGCACGCTATTGCTGACAACAGATCAATTATCCAATCCCAAGCACCGTATCATAAAAACTCGTGCTTTTATTCTTAAAGATGACTTTGCAGCGCGCGACTTAAATCCCAGAGACGCAGCTTTAGCAGTAGGTGTATGGCAGCAAGGTTTGAGTTATGTGTTGCAAAGAGACAGCACCAAGCCGCCAGAAGCCAGCACTAAGCC
>DASWNL010000458.1:0-1562 GCA_036399215.1 Abditibacteriaceae bacterium | reverse complement strand
CGAAGGCGGCGCAAAATTAAGCCCGCTTACCATCTACAAAACTATGGATGGCGCGCCGGTTGATAGTGTGGTCAAACTGCCGCAACGCGTCAAAAATGAAGATTGGCAAAACATCGCTGATCACTTTATTGAGTGCATCCTTGACGGTAAAAAATGCGAAGCACCATTGCGTCATGGGATGCAAGTGCAAGAGATGATGGAAGCCCTGCTAAAAAGCGGCGAAACAGGCCGCGAAGTGCGTTTAGGTAAATGAGTTTTAAGGAGAACACAAAGGGCACAGAAATTTGAAACCTCTGTGCCCTTTGTGTTCTCCACAATGAAGGTTATAAGCGGCCCCTCGCTTGCTAAACTTTAGGTATGAAACGAACCGGAGAATTCAAGATTGCGGCGCCTTTTCCACCGGCGGGCGATCAGCCGCAGGCAATCGAAAAATTGGTGCAAGGCGCACGCGATGGACTGGCGCATCAGGTGCTATTAGGTGCCACGGGAACTGGCAAAACTTACACGGCTTCACAGGTGATTCATCGCTTGCAGCGTCCGGCTTTGATCATCGCGCATAACAAGACTTTGGCGGCGCAGCTTTGCCAGGAAATTCGCGAATTCTTTCCAGAAAAC
Organism: Abditibacteriaceae bacterium; assembly: GCA_036399215.1. GTDB lineage: Bacteria > Armatimonadota > Abditibacteriia > Abditibacteriales > Abditibacteriaceae > DASWNL01. Next base: position 947 of record DASWNL010000458.1, on the reverse strand, counting down.
GCTGTTGAATACTTTGTTTCCTATTACGATTATTATCAGCCCGAAGCTTATGTCCCTTCGACGGACACTTATATTGAAAAAGAGTCTTCGCGCAATGATGAAATAGACCGCCTGCGCCATTCGGCCACGCAATCGCTCACTTCGCGGCGCGATGTAATTGTTGTGTCATCGGTATCGTGCATTTATGGCCTGGGCACGCCGGAGTTGTATCAACGCTTTGTTTTGGATTTGCGTGTTGGGACGGAAATAGACCGCCGCAAAACACTGGAAAAGCTCATCACGATGCAGTTCGCGCGCAACGACATCAACCTTGTGCGCGGCACCTTTCGCGTGCGCGGCGATGTTTTGGAAATTCATCCGCGCGATGCTGAACATATTACGCGCATTGATACCTTCGGCGATGAAATCGAAAGCATTCAAATCATCAATCAGGTCACCGGCGAAGTTATCGAGGAGCGCAAGTTCACCACGATATTCCCGGCCACGCACTTTATTGCCGATGAAGATCGCATGGGTTCGGCGTTAAAACAGATTGAATATGACCTCGAACAACAGGTTGAACTTTTTAAATCGCAGGGCAAATTGCTGGAAGCGCAGCGCTTGTTGCAGCGCGTGCGCTACGACATGGAGATGATGCGTGAAGTTGGCTACTGCAATGGTATCGAAAACTATTCGCGCTACCTGGATGGTCGTGTGCCCGGCGCGCCGCCTTATACCTTGCTTGATTACTTTCCCGATGACTTTTTGCTCATTATTGACGAATCGCACCAAACTCTGCCGCAATTGCGTGCTATGTATAATGGCGACCGAGCGCGCAAGGAAGTATTGATTGATTACGGTTTTCGTTTGCCTGCCGCCTTCGATAACCGGCCTTTGAAGTTTGAAGAGTTTGAAGAACACATGGGCCAGGCGGTTTACACTTCGGCCACGCCTGGGCCTTATGAAAT
>DASWNL010000457.1:0-3962 GCA_036399215.1 Abditibacteriaceae bacterium | reverse complement strand
TCCAGGTTCATTGAGTTCTCCGGTAAGGAAACTGAAAGTGTGGTGCTTCCAGTTAAACCCAGTGAATCTGGACTTGAAATCGTTTCTAATTACTTGCACATCGCGTTAGCTAAATTCCAGTAAAATCAGAGAAGGCTTCTTTCAACCTATAACACGATAATAACAAATATTGCCCGGTCTTTACTGCAAAAGTTTCGGCTTGCGGCCCGATTCGGCGGGTGAACCATTTGTCCCTTTGAGTCTGTGACCATGAATGCTTTTCGACGCTGGTTAATCCGCTTTAATATGACTTGCCTGCTGCTTGTTTTGGCTATGGCATGGTTAATGGGGTTGAGTGGTTGCGTGCGGCCCGGACGCTCAGGCGCGCCCCGTGTGGAGAAAGCGGGCAAAAAAATCGTGATTGACTTCTGGAACGGTTTTACCGGCCCGGACGGCAAGACAATGGAGAAGATTGTTCGCCAGTTTCAAGCGGAGAACCGCGATATTCAGGTGCGGATGCAAATCATCCCCTGGGGCACCTACTACGATAAGCTGACGCTATCGTTAGCTTACGGCGGCGCGCCCGAAGTTTTCATCATGCACGCGGCGCGCCTGCCGGAATTTGCCGCCTTCGATACGCTCCAACCGCTCGATTCCCTCTTCGCTACAGCGCAGCCACAGTTAACCGCGCAGAAATTCGCAACAGTGCCGTGGAAAGCGTCTTTTTACAAAGGTCGTCAACTCGCCCTGCCCCTCGATGTGCATCCCATTGGGCTTTATTACAACACCCAGCTTTTCAAAGATGCCGGCATTGTGGATGCCAATGGCAAAGCGAAACCGCCGCGCACTCTGCAAGAATTTATTTCCGCCGCACGCAAAATCACCAAAGACACCAACCGCGACGGTCGGCCCGATCAATGGGGTTTTGTCTTTACTAACCAACGCTCCAACTGGCTAACCATCACCGGGCAGTTTGGCGGCGGCATTTTATCGCCGGATGTTAAAACTGCCGTCATGGATTCGGCTGCCAATCGGCAATCGCTGCAATTGATGCACGATTTTATTTACAAATACAAAATCGCGCCCCGCCCCGAAGGCGTGGATGCGTGGCTGGCTTTTCGTCAGGGCAACGTTGGTATGGCGATGGAGGGCATCTATATGCTCACCGGGCTCGAAGAACAAAAAGGACTGGCTTTCGCCGGGGCGCCCGCGCCGCAATTCGGCCCCAAAGGCGCTGTCTGGGGTGGCTCGCATTTGCTCTGCCAGCCCACAGGCATCGCGCCCGAAGCCTCGCGCGCGGCGTGGCGTTTGATGCGCTTTTTGTCTGATAACTCTTACCAGTGGGCCACGGGCGGCCAGGTGCCGGCGCGACTGGATGTGGAGCGTTCGTCTCGGTTTGCGGCTCTTCCTGTGCAGTCGCAGTTCGCCCGGCAACTGCCTGTTGTGCAATACGAAGCGCTCAGCCCCCGCGCCAGTGCCCTGTTTCCGTTTGTCGACCCGGCCATTGAATCCGTGCTACTCGATCTGCAAACGCCCGAAGCCGCGTTGCAAGATTCGCAGCGCCGTATTGAGCAGGTTTTAAAACGCCCATGAATCACTCCACCAACCCGTCGCGTTCTGGGCCTTCAGTTTCGCGCTGGCGCAGCGATGATGCTTACGGACTACTCTTCGCCCTGCCGCATCTGATCTTATTCACCACTTTCGTGCTGGTTCCAGTGGTCTACGGCTTTTACATTTCGTTGCACCGCTGGCATGTTTTGGCGAAAGAGCATCCTCTGGTCGGTTTTTCCAATTACGGAGCCGCGCTGGCCGATGACATTTTCTGGGTCGCTTTGCGCAACACCATTTATTTCGTCGTGCTCGTTGTGCCGATGGGCAATCTGGTGTCGCTGCTGCTGGCTCTGGGCCTGAGTTCCATCAAGCGCTTTAAAACGTTTTACACCGTCGCCTTTTATTTGCCAGTTGTCATCTCTATCGCCGTGGTAGCCGTGCTGTGGCGCTGGCTCTACAATACTGAAATCGGCCTTTTGAATATGTATCTCTCCACCGTGGTGAACGGCTTGCGCGGTCTTGGTTTACCCCTCGCAGCGTATGAACCGATTCCGTGGCTCTCGAACCCCTCGTGGGTAATGTCTTCGATTGCCCTGATGTCCATCTGGTGGGGCGCGGGCGGTAATATGGTGCTTTATCTGGCCGGTTTGAACAACATCCCTGATGATTATTACGAAGCCGCCGTTATTGACGGCGCAGGGCCATGGCAGCGCTTTTGTCACGTCACCTGGCCGCTTCTCAAACCGACGACTTTGTTTTGCCTGGTCTTTTCGGTCTTAGGCGCCTTCCAGATTTTTGGACAAACATATGTGCTTTTTGCGCCCGGCTCCGGCCCGGCGCGCTCCGGCTTAACGCTCGCGCTTTATATGTATCAGCAGGGCTTCAGCCAATATGAAATCGGCTACGGCGCGGCCATCGCCTATTTGCTTTTTGCCATCGTTTTGGCACTAACGGTCATTCAATTTCGATTGCTGTCGGGCGAGGAACGCGCAACGCGGCGCCAGGCGAGGTCACAGTCATGAAAACAGAGGGACGAGGCATGAAAACGTGGGGACAGCGCATACAATTGTGGCTGCATTTACCGATGCTTGTGATGGCACTGCTTTTTGTAGCACCTTTGCTGTGGATGATTAGCACAGCGTTCAAGTCGCCGGATGACATTATCAAAGGACTCGGCTCTCTGCGCTGGTGGCCGAGTCCCGTAACAACAGAAAACTTTGTCGGCGTGCTGGGCAAAATCGAAGAGTTTCCCGTCTGGCAATGGACGGGCAACAGCGTGTTCATTTCGCTCGCAGCCACCGCTTTAGTGCTGACTGTAGATTCGTTCGCCGCCTTTTCGTATTCACGCCTACGCTGGCGCGGACGAGACCGCTTGTTTTCGCTTCTGGTAGCCACTATGTTAGTGCCGGGACAGGTTTTGCTGATTCCATCCTATCTGCTGATTCGCGCCATGGGCCTATTCGATACTTACGGCGCGCTGATATTCCCGGCAGGCGCGGGTGCTTTTGGTGTTTTTCTGCTACGCCAATTCTTCATGACGATTCCCGTCGAACTTGAAGAAGCCGCGCGAATTGATGGTTGCGGGCCGCTTGGCATCTTTCGTCATGTAATTTTGCCGCTTTCCAAACCCGCCTTAGCAACGCTGGGCATCTTCACCTTCATGGGCACATGGAATGCCTTTGAAGGGCCGCTCATTTTCACCGACAGCCTTTCAATGCGCACTTTGCCCATTGGTATTACTATCTTCCAGGGCCGCTACAATACCGAATACGGCCCGATGATGGCGGCGGCTACCTTGGCGGCCATTCCCGTTGTTATCGCGTTTCTGATTTTCCAGAAGCAGATCATCAAAGGCATCTCGCTGACCGGACTGGCTGGACGGTAAGAATTGAGAGTTTGAGCCTTAGCTGACTTGTTGGGAGGGGTTGGGAGAGGGTAACTTAGTTTTTGAGGCCGCTTCTAACTCCCCGTGCGAACTTTCTAACACGCGACGGGCCTTTTCTAACTGCCGGGAGCACTTTCTAACTGCCGATGGGCATTTTCTAAGTGCCGATACGCATTTTCTAACTCGCAGGAACACTTTCCAGCACCGGATAAGCGTTTTCTAACTCGCAGGAAGACTTTCTAACTGCCGATGCGACCTTTCCAAGTGCCGATGAGAACTTTCCAGGTGCCGATGAGAACTTTCTAACTCCCCGGAAGACTTTCTAACTCCCGCGCGCCTTTTCCAGCCCGTAGGCAAACTTTCCAGCACTTTGACAGCCCGATTCCCTACCAGACAGGTATTTTAATCTGGTGCCATGCCCGTTCTATTCATGATAGGAGTTACGCAGTTGGGGATTTGTAGGGGCGCAACCTGTTGCGCCCTTGTAATAGGCAAGGGACGTATGATTCGGGCGCAATCCGCCCAGAGGGCACCCGGCGCCCCTACA
>DASWNL010000456.1:0-8491 GCA_036399215.1 Abditibacteriaceae bacterium | reverse complement strand
GCTGAATGGGAAATGGCCGGGCGCTATGTGCAATTGATGTCACCTCTGCTTCTCCTGCAATTTATGACCAGTCCGCTGGGTGGAACATTGGATGTGACAGAGCGCCAGGATTTGCACTTCTACCGTGAAATTGTTAGAATCGCTTTGCTTTTGGGGGCCTTTGGTGTGGCTCGGTTTTATCATTTCGACTCCACCGAAATGATCGCCGTTTTAAGCGCCGCCGGTTCACTGGGCTATGCCTTTTATCTGTTTGTTTCATGGTATGCTTTGCAAACAGAAAAATCTCGTGAGGCGCGCCCTGCCTAAGAATCTGATCTCACGTCAAACCTGGCTTCTCTTCAGCCGCCCGGTTCCTCCAGCATCGGCTCCGTTGCTTGCCTCCGCTGAAACTTGCGCCGGGTTGCTGGTTTTGCAGTTCGATTCCGCCCTTATTGAAAAATACTTCGACGATCCTCGCGTGCATCTTTTTAAAAAGTTCCTGCGCGAAGGTTATAAAGGAATTTTGTTGGCTAATAAGGATGAATGGATTGCTTATGGCTGGCTGGCTACACCCTCAACACCAGCGCCTGTCCATATGCAGGCTAAGCAAGGCGGTCGTTATTGGATTTTTTATTGTCACACTGCCGAGACTCACCGGGGGCAGGGTCATTACCAAAGGTTGCTGAATCTGCTGATAGAAGAAGCAGCGCGCCAGGGTGGCGTGGGACAAGAGATATTTATTGATACGGGAGCCGGCAACGTGGCTTCGCACAAAGCTATTGTGCGTGTGGGTTTCGAGCCGCGCGGCGTGATAACAACCTTGAATTTGCCTCGTTGCCGTCCCTTTTATGCGCGTCTTCGTCCGACAGCGCCACATCCTGCTTTGCCGGAAAGGAAGCCTTAGTTAGTGTCTGCCAATTCGATTTTTCAGCAAGCCTGGTGGCTGGATGCATTAGCTCCGGGACAATGGCAAGAAGCAGTAGTGCATCGCGGCGACCAATTAGCCGCTCGTTTGCCCTATGTCATCAAACAGCGACATGGCTTAACTGTTTTGACCAGCCCGCCCCTGACACAAACTCTGGGGCCTTGGTTGCGGCCTTCAACAGCCAAATACACCAACAAACTGGCCGAAGAAAAAGAGTTGATGGAAGAGTTGATTGCTCAACTGCCCAAATGCGATCTGTTTCGGCAGAATTTTTCGCCACACATCACTAACTGGCTGCCCTTCTATTGGGCCGGATTTGAGCAGACAACGCGCTACACTTATCGTATCGAAGATTTAACGGACATAGATTTTGTCTGGAAAGATTTTCGAGAAAATATTCGCCGCGAAATTCGCAAAGCTCAAAAGCAGATCAAGGTGCGCGATGACTTAGGCATTGCGCAATTTTTAGAACTCAACAAACTAACTTTTCAGCGGCAAGGCTTGAAACAGCCTTATAGCGATGAATTAGTGCAGCGGCTGGACGAAGCCTGTGCAGGCCGCCAATGCCGTCGCATGTTTTTTGCGGTTGATGCGCAAGACAAAATTCACGCTGCCTCTTATATCATCTGGGATGAAAAGACGGCTTACTACTTGATGGGTGGTGGAGACCCGGAATTGCGAAGCAGCGGTGCCAGCAGTTTGTTAATGTGGGAAGCAATCCAATTTGCTTCGGGTGTTACACAAGTTTTCGATTTTGAAGGTTCTATGATAGAACCGATTGAAAAGTTCGTCCGTAGTTTCGGTGCGCGACAAACACCTTACTTTCATATCACGAAAATGGGCCGTCGTATGCGCGCTTTGTCCAGCGCGCAGGAAATTTACGCCACTCTACGCGGTCGCTGAACCCGAAAACCAATATTTCAACAGGAGACCGTGTGCCCAGGCTGTTAGTTCGAGTTCCCTCTACTTACGAGGCCGAACGAAAGTATATTACTGACGTTTTGCTGAGAGAGTTTCTTGGCCTTGATTACGAGTTCATTGCTACACCTGGCGAGCAAATTCAGATTTCACTGGTAGGTGACTCATCGGGCCGTAGTTTGTTGCTGCCCGATACGCTTTTCCAAACACCACCCGGCGAATGGCTTTCGCCTCAGTCGTGTCCGCAAACTCCTTTACCGCGTTGGGAGTTGCCCTCAGAGTTGAAATCGTGTTGCATAGAGCCATCTCTACCTGTCATTTATGGGGAAAACCAAGATGCAACTCAAGAGTTTTGGAAAGAAGACAGCCAGGGCATCAGATGGGGAATCGATGTTTTCGGCAGCGCCTTTTTCTTACTGACGCGCTATGAGGAAGTAGCACAGCCTATAGATCGAGACCAGCACGACCGCTTTCCGCTTTCCGCTTCACTTGCGGGGCAAGAGGGTTTTCTTCACCGGCCTCTTGTTAATGAGTATTTAGAAATTTTACGTTTTAGCTTTCAGAAATTATGGCCACAGCTAAGGCTAAAACTGAGGCAATATCGTGTTTTCCTCAGTCACGATATTGATCGCCCGCTCAGTGCGCGTGGGCGCAACGCTACACGTCTTGTTAAAAGTCTTGCCCGCGATGTAATAGAGCGAAAAGAGCTTGCTTTAGCGGTGCAACGTTACCGGTCATATTGGAAACAAACACGAGGCAACTTTAAAGGCAGTTTCGGGTGTGACCCTAACAATACCTTCGATTTCTTGATGACGCAAAGCGAGCAGCGTGGCTTAAAAAGTGCGTTTTTCTTTTTGTCGTCGGGTAAAAGCGATGACGCCATTAACGCTAATTATGATTTGTCGGAGCCTTGGTTGCTGGAGATTTACCGGCAAATTCACCAGCGTGGTCATGAAATTGGCTTGCACCCCGGTTACGGCACCTATTTAGATGCGGCAAGGACACAGCAGGAATTTGAGGATTTGAAAACGGCTGTTGCAAAAGCGGGTATTGAACAGCAAGAGTGGGGCGGCAGGCAACACTATTTGCGCTGGAAAAACCCGCAAACCTGGCAAAACTGGGATGACGCCGGGCTGACTTACGATAGCAGCCTGGGGTTTGCCGAACGTCCCGGCTTTCGCTGTGGCACTTGTTATGAATTTCCTGTTTTCAATCTTCAGACCCGTCAAGCTTTACGATTGCGAGAACGCCCTTTGATTGTAATGGAAACCTCTGTATTAAGTTACATGAATTTGACACGCGAGCAGGCATTTGAAGAAATAAAATCCCTGAACACAACCTGCCGGCGATTCAACGGCGATTTTACTTTGTTGTGGCATAACGACAGTCTGTTAGGAAAAGTCCAGAAGAGTCTTTACAGCAATATAGTTCAACAAATTGCAGCATGAGTTGTTGGGCGTAATTTGTTGGAAACTCTTTGATGGTTAGCCTGCCAGGCCGCTTAATTCGCTTTTATTCTGCTTCGCATCATTGCCCAGGCCGCAGTTGCTTGGCAGAGCCAGAATGGGCCATCATCAAGCCATTGAGTTACTCAAACTTGAGTAACTCGGCGAACAGTAATTTATACCGTTAGCCATCCAAAGTGTTCTTTTTGCCGGGGTGTAACTTATACTGAGATAGAATAGTTGGCCGTTTGTAAATCGATGAAAGTCAAGAAAACCCAGTTATATTTGGTTTGCGGAATTCTCTCCTATTTAGGAGCGATTATGTGGGTATACAAGCAGGAACTGTCACCCGCATTCTTTTACATGGGCTTAAGGGACAAGCCTTTGTCCCTGATGTTTCTGTTTTGCGTCGCAATCTTATCTATTCTTCCCATTGCCTGGATGCCCGGTGCCATTACACGGCCCTCACACTTAATTTTATGGCTGCTTTACTTACTGGTCGTTATACCTTCGTGTGTCATGCCCTACTTTGTAGTTGACATAGGAACAGTCAGGACATTACAGTGGGCGAGCGTCATAATCTTTACCTTCTGGTTGATCTTTTGGTGTAGCCGTCTCACAACTATCAAAACACCAGGCATTGGGTTGTCAAACAAAGCGTTCTGGGCTGTTGTTTTTGGCTTTTCGTTTTTATCCTATTACGTAGTTCTCTCAGTATTCGGATTGCAATTGAACGTCGTGTCATTGGCGGAAGTTTATTCCGTGCGTGAGGCTTATAAAGAAGATCTGGCTGAGGGCGGGCGATGGGTAAGTTACATGGTGCTGTGGCAGACCAATGTTGTAAATCCTTTGTTCATCTCTCAGGGGCTAATTCGGCGTGTTCCTCTACTGTTGGTTTTAGGAGTTTGCGGGCAAATTTTTCTTTACTCAATCACCGGCTTTAAAAGCATTCTGTTTTCAACTCCTCTGTTGGTTATAGCTTTAGTTGCTTTACAATTCTATCGCAGGCGAGCAGGCTCTTTTTTCGTCTGGGGAGCGGTCTTTTTAATAGGCATTTGTGTTTTCTTCGACAAAATCAGCGGCTCGATATTGTTTTCTTCAATTTTCGTAAGACGCTTGATGATTGTGCCCGGCCAGCTTAGCGCCTACTATTACGAGTTCTTTTCGGACAATCCTTTTTATATGCTCCAACACAGCATACTTAGACCCTTCGTGGATCGCTCCTATGATGTGGCGCCCGCCATGTTGATTGGTGATGCTTATTTTGGAAACTTTGAAATGAGCGCTAATGCCAACCTGTGGGCAGATGCTTTTGCCAACTTTGGTTTTGCGGGCATGTTTGCCTACGCTGTTATTTTCGGGTTCGTATTGCAATTTTTAGACAAGGTCGCCGAAGGGCAAGACTTGCGGGCCAGTTGTTTATTGGTCACTATGCCGGCCATCAGCCTTTGCAATACCTCCTTGTTGACGACTTTGCTGACGCACGGACTGGGCTTTGCCATTTTAATGGTTTACCTTATGCCCGTGCCACAGACCAATCCAGTTCAAGAAGTGTCGCCTTCGCGGAAAAAGCATAAATTTGGTTTTCTGAAAGCCAAAACCTTTTTTGCTTCGGTGACGAAAGATTGAACATGAAGATTTGTCACGTTTGTTCGGCCCACAGCGTGGATGACACACGTGTTTTTCACAAAGAGTGTGTAAGCCTCGCCGCCGCAGGCTACGAAGTTCATCTTATCGCCACCGGAGAAATCAAAGAAGGCCGCAAAGAGTATCAGCATCAAGGCGTCACGGTGCATCCTTTGCCTAAACCCCCAAGCCGCCGCGAGCGTTTAAAGCGACGTGCTATGGTTGCTCGGCTGGCTGCTTCCATCAATCCCGATCTATTTCATGTGCATGAAGCGGAACTCTTAGGGCCGGTCATAAGCGCGGCCAAAGGCCGTCCGGTTATCTGGGATGTCCATGAATCATATTTAGATGTTCTCATGGATCGTCACTGGATACCCAAGCGGCTTCGGCCACTATTATGTTCAGCGTGGGATAAAAGCGAGCGCCGGCTCTTAAAGAAATGTGCCGGTGTTGTTGCCGTAACCGACCAGGTAGCTCAGAGATATAAAGCGCTTCATCACAACGTGAAGATTATCGCCAACTATCCCGATATAAAAGCTTTCGATGCTCTGCCGCTTCCCACCAGAGATGGAAAAACTTGCGTTTATGCCGGTTCCATCTCTTCCAATCGCGGAATACCTGTGGCTTTCGAGGCGTTGGCTATTCTTAAAAAAAGAGGTTTGAGTCCAACCTTCAAACTGGCAGGGCGTGCCTCGTCTGAAGAGTATCTCCAGTCGCTGTTAGCCAAAGCCAAAGAGCTGGAAATTGCTGAACTTGTGCATTATGAGGGTGTTCTCTCTCGTGGAGACAGCGTTTTGCTGGAAAACAACGCCAGTATTAGCGTGCTGCCCAGTTTGCCCTATGGAAACAATCTGGCGGCCATTCCCGTAAAAATGATCGAATGCATGGCTCTGGGCCTACCTATCGTATATTCCGATTTGCCCAATCATGAAGCGATTGCCGGGCCGGCCAAAGCGGGCATTGGCTTTGATATTGATAAACCGGAACAAATGGCCGATGCCATTGAGTATCTGATTAAAAATCCGCAGGAAGCGCAGCAGATGGGCGAGGCCGCCCGTCGCGCGGTGCATGAAAAACTCAATTGGGATGCCGAATTTCCCAAGCTACTTGCCCTATATAGCGAAGTCTTAGCTTAGCGTCTAAGTTTGCAGTCGCTTTTAAGAAACCGCGCTTTTAAGAAGCTGTGCTTTCAAGAATCAGTTTGAAAAGTCCCCTCTCCCCAGCGTAGCGCGGGTGCCCTCTGGGCAGGAGGGAGAGGGGTAGGGTTGAGGGGTTCGGCTCGGTTTGCGGCTTCTCACAGAGACCTCTATGCGGCCTCCACCCCTCACCCGGCCTCTCCCCGGAAGGGAGAGGAGCTACGCTGCTCACTTTTCAAACTGATTCTAAGAAGTGGTGCTTTCAAGAAGCGTCACGCAGCGTTGAGCAGCGTTGCCATCACCATATAAGGAAGGATGATCGGCGGGCGCTTGAAAAGTTTGTATGGCTTCAACGATTTGCTGTTGGCCCGCGCCTACTAAAGTGTTCCATCCACTTTGCACGGTTTCAACCCACTCAGTTTCGTCGCGCAAAGTGATGCACGGCACACTCGCCCAATAGGCTTCTTTTTGAACGCCGCCTGAATCGGTTACAATCAGGCGCGCGGCTTGTTGCAATCTCACCATATCCAAATACGGCACCGGATCAATCAGGCGCACATTGGGAGCGGGCGCATATTGGATGTCTTGCAGAATCTTTCGGGTGCGCGGATGCACGGGAAAGACAATGGTATCTTCAACCTGGTCAAACGCGCCTAAGATGCCCTTGAGGCGGTTCAAATCGTTGGTGTTTTCCGCACGATGAACTGTAGCCAACAGATAGTTTTTTTCTGCCAGGCCAAGTTGCTCGATAACACGCGAAACACGATGAGCGCGTTCGCCGGCAAAGGCAAAAGCATCGGCCATGACATCGCCCACCAAATGCACGCCGGCTTTGATGTTTTCCGTTGCCAGATTGTCAACTGCCGCCTGTGTGGGGCACAAAAGCAGGTCTGAACAGTGATCGGTTAAAACGCGGTTGTGCTCTTCGGGCATGGCACGATTGAAGGAGCGCAATCCGGCTTCGACATGCGCCAAGGGCACTTGCAGCTTGCACGCGGCAAGCGCAGCGGCTAAAGTCGAATTTGTATCGCCATAAACCAGCACCCAATGGGGCTTTTCTTGTTGAATGACTTCTTCCAGCCCCATCAGCATCTTGCCGGTTTGCAGACCGTGCGAACCGGAGCCGATTTCCAGATTCACATCGGGCCGTGGAATTTCCAATTCGCGAAAAAAAACCTCCGACATGGCATCGTCGTAATGCTGACCGGTATGCACTAAAAAATCTTGATGCCCTGCCGCGCGCAACGCCTTGCCTGTCGGGGCGGCTTTGATAAATTGAGGACGCGCGCCGACCACCGTTAAAACTTTCATGGATGCTTTTTGCCCTTTATGACACTTCCGTTGGCTCAGGATTTATTCTGATAAAACGCTTTGATGCTGTCGGCGATAAATCGCTGATCATCGGCGGTTAATTCAGGAAAGATTGGCAATGATAACACTTCTTGCGCAGCGGCTTCGGCGTGTGGCAACTGCATGTCGGCCATCTCTGCATAAAGTGGCTGCTTGTGCAGGCAGACCGGGTAATAAACCATGGTCATGATGCCCTGCTGCTTCAAGTGCTCCGCCAGTTCATCGCGACGGGGCGTGCGAATGGTGTATTGATGATAAACGTGGTAAGTATTGGGCGCTTCGTGGGGCGTAGTTACAGGCGAATCGGCTAATAGTTCATTGTAGCGATGAGCGACGGTGCGCCGGCCTTCCTGCCATTGATCCAGGTAATTCAACTTGACGTTAAGAATAGCCGCTTGCAAAGTATCCAGGCGACTGTTGAAGCCCAGCACCTCATGAAAATACTTCTTCTTGCCGCCCTGACGGCGTAAGACATCAATTTTATCGGCTAAGTCGCTGTCACTGGTGACAACCATGCCGCCATCTCCGTAAGCGCCCAGATTTTTAGAGGGGAAAAAGCTCAAACAGCCCGCATCGCCAAGAGACCCCAAACGCTTTCCATCAAAGCGCCCGCCGATGGCCTGGGCGCAGTCTTCGACGACCTTTAAATTGTGGCGACGGGCAATGTCCAGCAAAGCGTCCATGTCGCAGGCCTGCCCATAAAGATGAACCGGCACAATGGCTTTGGTGCGTTCGGTGATAGCGGCCTCAACCATAGCGGGGTCGAGATTGTAAGTCTGGGGATTGATATCGGCAAAAACCGGCTGCGCGCCGCAATGTGAAATAGTGTTTCCCGTAGCCACAAAAGTAAAGGGCGTGGTGATAACTTCATCGCCGGGGCCAAGATTAAGAGCCTGAAAAGCCAAACGCAGGGCATCGGTGCCCGAAGCTACGCCAACACCATGTCCACACTCGCAGTAGGCCGCCACTCTTTTTTCCAATTCAACAACTTGCGGCCCTAAAATGAAATGTGCGCCAGTCAGCACTTCCTGGATAGCGGCGTCAATTTCGCCCTTTATGGAACTGTATTGTTGCTTTAAATCTAAAATGGGAATCATATTTTCCTTTTAACC
>DASWNL010000455.1:0-8350 GCA_036399215.1 Abditibacteriaceae bacterium | reverse complement strand
CACTCCATTGCGGTAATGCCTGATGGTGGCAAAAGCCTATCCTTCTAATCTATGGTCTATGGATTATGTCATAGCAAACAAAGAAGATCAGAGACTCTTGGAAGAAATAGAGCGTGTTCGTCAGGAAATAGAGAACGGCATACTCTGCTGGACGGACAAGAATGAACTCAAATCGGAGTTAGTGCTACTATATAAGCGCTATACCGACTTAGCTGATTCCCGCTAAGTGCGTAAACAACAAAAGCGCCGTTTTAAACACAATCCACTCTATTTACGAACTCTTATTATCGTTATGGGGCAGAGCCTGATGAAGGATCGGTGGTCTGAATCTCATGCTCTCGCTGGAAAAAGCCGGCCAGAGCGGCGTTTACAACTTCGACTTCTTCGAGGTGTGCCCAGTGTGTGGCTTCCTCTAAAAAGAGAATCTCTCCCTGCTCGCAGAGTTTCAGGCTGGCAAGTGCCATCTGTCGTTCGAGGAACACATCGCGCGCACCCCAGATGACTAAAGTTGCAGGACGCACACGCCGGGGACGGCTCCACCGTCTAAGCCGTAGCGCGCGGTAGTAGTTCAGCATGGCGCTGAGCGCCCCAGGCCGCGCCCACGCCTCGATATAACGCTCAATATCCTGGCCTGTAAAGGCTTCGGGCCGGGAGGTGCCGGTAAGCGCCCGGCGCAACAGGGCGAAGTGGCCGACTTTCAATAATGCTTCGGGCACAAGAGGTAACTGAAAGAATGCGACGTAGCTGCTACGCAGCACCTGGATAGGACGGCGGCGGATTAGGCGTCTCCATACATCGGGATGCGGCGCGTTCAGGATGGCAAGACGCTCGATGAATTGGGGAAAGCAGGCAGCCGCCCACCAGGCTACAACACCACCCCAATCGTGGCCAACCAGGCCGAAGGTCGAGTGACCATAGGACTCTGCCAGAGCAATAATATCGGCAGCCAGTGTGTCAAGGTGATACGCCTCTATGCCCTGCGGCTTGTCGCTGAGGTTGTAGCCGCGCATATCTGGGATGAGAACGTGATAGCCCAGGGCAGCAAGCGCCTCGATTTGATGGCGCCAGTCCCACCAGAATCCGGGAAAGCCGTGCAATAGTATGAGAAGTGGCCCCTCCGCTGGGCCTGCTTCTTCGACATGGAGTTGCAGGCCGGTTACATGCCGCGTGCGGGAACGCACCTTAGAGTTAAAGTGCCTGTTAGAGGAGGTTGGCTTGCTTGCTTTCATTTCTGGGCTATCGAGACTCCAACTTAGCGCCATTGGAGCAGTGAACAGTAGTAATACGATGTTCACCGTAACCCTTTCAGAAGCCAGTAGCACGCAGGTTTCGGTGAGTTACGCTACGGCTAACAGCACGGCCATTGCCGGCAGTGATTATACCGCCACCAATGTCGTTTTGGCGGTATAATCACGCTCGTTTTTCACACTCATCGTTAAGTTGGAAGCCTGCCGGCACGCAGTTCACTAGAGCAAGGCATCCTTCGATAAAATACCCTGTGTGACCGCATATCTTGACTGTGCTGCAACCACGCCCCTTGAACCGCGCGTGCGCGACGAAGTGGTGCGTTATTTAGAAATAGATTTTGGTAACACCGGCAGTCGCCATGACTTTGGCTTGATGGCACGGCGCGCCGTGGAACAAGCGCGTGACCGAGTCGCGGCTCTTGTTGCGGCTTCACGAGGCGAAGTTATCTTTACCAGTGGCGCGACGGAAAGCAATAACTTAACCATTTTAGGCCTGGCGGAACATGGCTTAAAAACAGGCAAAACGCATTTAATCAGCACGCAAATCGAGCATCCCGCTGTGTTGGAGCCGCTGCGCCTTTTAACCAGGCGCGGTTTTAATCTTACGCTTTTGCCGCCTAACCCTGGTGGCTTCATTGAACCTCAATCATTGAAGGAGGCTTTGCGTGATGACACTCTGCTGGTGTCGGTCATGCACGTCAATAACGAAACCGGCATTGTCCAACCTTTGCAGGCATTAGGAGAGGTATTAGCCGGGCATGAAGCATTTTTTCATGTAGATGGGGCGCAGGGTTTTGGCAAAGAGATTCCGGCGCTGCAAAATGGGCGCATTGATTTAATCAGCATCAGCGGCCATAAAATTTATGCCCCTAAGGGAATCGGCGCCTTAGTTATGCGCCGTCGCGACGGGCAATTGCCACCCTTAACGCCCTTAGTGCATGGCGGTGGACAAGAACGTGGCTTGCGCCCCGGCACTCTGGCCGTGCCGCTCATCGCCGGGCTGGGCAAAGCGGCTGAATTAGCCTTAGCAGAAAATCAAGAGCGCAGTAAATACTGCCTTGAATTTCGGCAAGAATTATTGAGCGTTTTGCAGCCTTTGCAACCGCTATTCAATGGTGACCCAAATCGCGCTTTGCCTTCGATTGTGAACTTGAGTTTTCCGGGCCTGGATGCGGAATCGGTTTTGGAAAGCTGGGAAAACTTGGTGGCGGTCTCGACAGGCGCAGCGTGTAGCAGCCAATCGCACACGTGCAGCCATGTCCTGAGCGCCATGAAAATTCCCGCCGCGCAAATCGAGGGCGCCATTCGCCTTTCGTGGTCACACATGACTCCGATGCCGGACATAGGGCAAATGGTGCGCGCCGTGCAGCAACTTCTTCGCTAAATGCGCGTGCGCTAAACTGCACGTTGTTAGAAATATGCCTGTGACTCGACCGGAAACCATTCATTTTAAGCGTTCACGCTTTTCTTCGCGCCTTCCCATCAGCCGGCTTTATTCTCCGGCGCATTATTGGCTGGAAGAAACCGAAGCCGGTCTTTATCGCGTTGGCTTTACCAAATTTGCCACGCGCATGTTGGGCGATGTGGTTGAATACGGCTTTGAAATCAAACCCGGCGAAAGAATGGAAGCTGGACAAACCATCGCCTGGGTTGAAGGTTTTAAAGCCCTGACCGATGTTTACGCCGTTGCCGATGGTGAATTTCTTGGCATCAACACCGGCCTGGAAAAAGACATCACCAAGATAGATTCCGACCCTTATGTGGGAGGCTGGCTTTATCAGGTGCGCGGCACGCCTGACCCCAATACAGTTGATGTGCATGGTTACATGGCACTTTTAGATGCCATCATTGAAAAAATGCTACGCCTGCAAGGCGGCGAATAATTATGAGTAAAGCTATAGCTAAAGCGCGTTACATTATGATCGGTGGCTTCTTAGGGGCCGGGAAAACTACGGCGGTGCTCAAATTGGCCGAGCATCTGCGCCGCAACGGCCAAAATGTGGGGCTAATTACAAACGACCAGAGTTTTGGCCTTGTAGATACGGCCATGCTTAGTTCGCACGGCTTTTCTGTCGAGGAAATTACCGGCGGTTGCTTTTGCTGCAAGTTCAATTCTTTAGTCGAAGCCTCGCATAAGCTCTCGCAGCAAGCGCGCCCCGATGTTTTTATTGCCGAACCGGTCGGTAGTTGCACCGATTTACTGGCAACGGTCAGCTATCCGCTGCGCCGCATTTACG
This sequence comes from Abditibacteriaceae bacterium, assembly GCA_036399215.1. Lineage (GTDB taxonomy): Bacteria > Armatimonadota > Abditibacteriia > Abditibacteriales > Abditibacteriaceae > DASWNL01. The sequence goes on along the minus strand of DASWNL010000455.1, from coordinate 4,866 downwards.
GCGACGATTTTAGCATCGCGCCGCTCAGCGTGTTGATTGATCCCCTGCGCGCTCTGCGCATTTTAGATTTGGAAGAGGGCCGGGCCTTTTCCGACAAAGTGCTTTACGTTTATGGCAAGCAGTTGGAAGAAGCCGAAGTGATTGTCATCAACAAGTGCGACTTGCTCTCGCCGGAGCGGCTTCGCACCCTGGAACAGGCATTGGGCGAGCGTTATCCTCAGGCTGAAGTGTTCGCGGTTTCCGCCCGCGAAGGCGTCGGTCTTGAAGCTTGGTTTGAGCGCATTATTAACGATGAAGCGCAAAGCAGTATGGCAATGGAGGTAGATTACGATCTTTACGCCGAAGGCGAAGCACTGCTCGGCTGGATGAACTGCACGCTGCAAGTTTCAAGCAGCGAAGAAGTTGATGGCAACGCGCTTTTGATTCAACTGGCTTCGGATATTCAACGACAACTTCGCGCTGTGAATCTGGAAATCGCGCATTTGAAGATGACTTTAACGCCTGATGAAGGCTTAAACGAAATCGCCGTGTTGAATCTGGTTCACAACGAAGACCATGTCGAACTGTCTCATAGCCTTCAAGGTTCGCTGCAAAGCGGGCAACTTATTATTAATTTGCGCGCCGAAGGCGACCCGGAAATTCTGAGCGAAGTAACAAATCAGGTGATTTCCAATTGTGCAGAGGAAACCTTTGTGCAATTGAACGTCGAACACACGGAGCATTTTCGTCCGGGCCGTCCGGTTCCCACACATCGCCTGTCCAGCCCTCTTGCCGCATAGCAAACTTTACGTTTCATTATGTCGAACACGTCTCGTATTCTTTACTGTCACTGTGCATACTCCAATGTTGTGCCCGCCGAAACCAAAAACGAAGTTCTCGATACGCTTTCGGCTTCGGGCGTGGCTTTTGATGCTGTTCCCGATTTGTGTGAAATGTCGGCGCGACGCGACCCGGCCTTACTAGAGTTGGCAAACGGCGGCTGTTTAAAGATTGCCGCCTGCTACCCGCGCGCCGTGACCTGGCTTTTCAACGCCGCCGGCTCACCTTTGCCCGAAGAGGGCATTGAAATCTTAAATATGCGCGTAGAAAGCGCCCAGACTGTGACGAATGCGCTTTTGCCGTCCGAAGACACAACCTCATGAATTCAGCTTCCATCGCTTTAACCCGACCGCAACTGCGCGTGCTGCTTTACGAAGGTAACGGCAGTCAGGCGTTTACTTCCACTGAACGCGCGCCGCTTTTGCGCTCTCTTTTGGAAAAAGGCTATGCTGTTTCCTCCTCGCGTGTGGGCGGCGCTCTCAGTGCCGTCAGCAATGGCGCTTTACTGGTTTTAGGCCGCTTTCATGAAGAGAAGCCTGTGCAGGCATTAGCCGAAAGCGGCGATGTCACGGTTTACTTCCGCGATGTGACTTCGTTAGAGGCGCCGGCTATTGTTGAACTGGTGGATCAAGTGCGCGAACAGGTAGAGATTCCGCAACCCGGTGGCTGGAAGCCGTGGTTTCCGGTTATCGATTACGAACGCTGCACCAACTGCATGCAGTGCCTGAGCTTTTGTCTTTTCGATGTTTACAGCGTCTCGGAAGACAAAAAAATCAAGGTGCAAAACCAGAACAACTGCAAAACCGATTGCCCGGCCTGTTCGCGCGTTTGCCCCGAAGTTGCGATTCTCTTTCCCAAATACAAGCACGGCCCGATTAACGGCGACAAGATTGATGCTGATGATTTGCGCCGAGAAGCCATGAAAGTGGATATTTCGGCGCTTTTGGGCGGCGATATTTACGAGGCTTTGCGTGACCGCAGCGCCAAAGCGAAATCACGTTTTTCTAAAGAGCGCGACGAAGACCGCGCCCTCAAAGAGCGCCAGCGCTGTCTGGTAAAATTGCAGGCGCAGATGGATATTCCGATGGAAGTTTTGGCTTCGCTGCCTTCGCCCGATGAAATTCGCGCCAAAGCCGAAGTCGCTCGCGCACGGGCCGAAGTCGCCTTAAGCGAAGCCGCTTTAGTCAATCAAGAAGGACAATAATGATCGTTCCTATGGCCCGCCGCATGATGACCGAGCCAGACCCGCGCCTGTTATGGAAGTTTGCCTGCAACATGGGCTTCAAGGGTATGCGTTCGGTGCAGCTTTTCAAAAAGCGCATCAAAAAAGGCGAGCATTTTCCGCCGTTTCTCTTTATTTCCATCATCAATAGTTGCCAGTTGCGCTGTCAGGGCTGCTGGGTGGATGTGGCCGCGCCGCGTCAGATGATAACCCTCGAAGACTGGAATCGCGTTATCAACGACGCCAAAAAGCATGGCAACAGCTTTTTCGGCATTCTCGGCGGCGAGCCGTTCATGCATCCACAATTGTTGGAAATGATTGCGGCGCATCCCGACTGCTACTTTCAAATCTTCACCAACGGCCAACTGATTACTGATGAGGTAGCCAAAGAGTTGCGCCGCCTGGGCAATGCCACGCCGCTTATCAGCATCGAAGGCACTGAATTGGTTAGCGACGAGCGGCGCGGGCGTTTGAATGTGCTCTCCAAAACGATGGCCGGTTTGGAAGCCTGCGTGCGCAATCGTTTAATTGTTGGCGTAGCCACCAGTGTTTGCCAGACCAACATTAATCTGGTCAGCGAAGAATGGCTCAAAAAGCTCATCAAAATGGGCGTGCATTACGCCTGGTTTCACACCTATCGTGTGGTTGGCCCCAACGCCGCGCCGGAACTGGCCTTAAGCCCTGAACAAGTGCTGCAAGTGCGGCGCTTTATCGTTGAAATGCGTGCCAAGCATCCACTGGCTATCGTAGATGCCTATTGGGACGATAAAGGCGAGGCACTTTGCCCGATGGCGACTGGCGTCAGCCATCATATCGGCCCTTCGGGTGCAGTTGAGCCATGCCCGATTATTCAATTTGCCAAAGAAGATATTCGCGATGATCGTGGTATTTTCGAGGCGATGACAAAGTCGGAGTTCTTAAAAGACTTTCGCGAAACAGCGGCACAAACGACACGCGGCTGCATTGTGCTGGAGCGTCCTGATTTGGTGCGCGATTTGGTGAATAAACATGGCGCGCGCGACACCACGCAGCGACAAACGGCGCTTGCTGAACTGGACGAATTAGAGCCACGTAACAGCCAGCATAATCCCGGCAACGCAATTCCCGAAGACCACTGGGCTTATCGTTTTGCCAAAAAGCACTGGTTCTTTGGATTTGGAGCTTACTCTTGATGAATTCCCTGCAACTTCCAGTTTTAAACCTGCCCCGGCCTATGCCGTTGCAGCGCGAACGCGCGCCGCAAAGCAGCATTCCCCAGTCGCGTGCTGAACGCGAACAGTGCAAAGAGTTGGTCGAAAAATACGTGGCCGAGGTTTGCCCGGTGCCGCCGCTTTCTTTTGAAGAGTTACGCACGCACGCTGACGAATTTAGCAAGCGCTATAACTTCGACGCGGCCTATCGCGATTACATTGCGGTTATTCTCAACAGCGAAGTGTGGCGCGAGCAACTGGCAACCGTGCCCTACGAACGCCGCTTGCTTTTGTTGCCCAAATGCCTGCGTGTTGAAGACAAGTGTCCGGCGCCTTTCGATGACTTCGGCTTGCTGTGCAAACGCTGCGGATTGTGTTCGATTCAAGAGTTGCAAGACGAAGCTGAACGCCTGGGTTATGCGGTTTTAGTGGCCGAAGGCTCGGCTATTGTAATGGCGATTATCCAGACCGGCAAGATTGACGCGATTGTCGGCGTCAGTTGCATCAACGTCCTGGAGCGCGCCTTTCCTTTCATGGAATCGGCTGCCATTCCCGGCATCGCCATTCCACTTTTGCAGGACGATTGCCGCGATACGACAGTTGACATGGAGTGGGTCTGGGATGTCATTCATTTGAGCAGCGAAGACAAAACGCGGCGCCTGAATTTGGATGAATTGCGCCGCGAGGTAGATAGCTGGTTTGGCGAAGAAAGCCTGAATGAAATTTTTGGCCCGGCGCAAAGCCAGACCGAGCAAATCAGTCGCGCATGGCTCGGCAAAGAAGGCAAGCGTTGGCGGCCCTTCTTAACCGCTTGCGCTTTTAAAGCCTTGCAAGCCGATCCCGATGCACCCTTGCCCCCCGGCCTGCGCCATGTTGCGGTCGCCGTTGAATGCTTCCACAAGGCTTCGCTGATTCACGACGACATTGAAGACAACGATGCTGAGCGTTACGACGAAAAAACCCTGCACGAAGAACACGGCATGGCTGTGGCTTTGAATGTCGGTGACTTTTTATTGGGCGAAGGTTATCGCTTACTGGCGCTTTCCGATGCGCCTGCGAATATTAAATCGGAGATGATTCGTATTGCGGCGCAAGGCCATCGCACCTTGTGCATTGGTCAGGGCGCCGAACTGTGCTGGGCACGCGGGCCGCAACCGCTTTCATCGCTCGAAGTGCTGGGCATCTTCCGCCAGAAAACCGCACCGGCCTTTGAGGTTGCGTTACTTCTGGGCGCCGCTTATGCGGGCGCTTTGGATGAAGAACTCAGCGAAGTTCTCACCAACTACAGCGAAGCATTGGGCATCGCTTATCAAATCCGCGATGACCTGGATGACCTGCGCAGCGAAGGCGTGGCCAACGATTTAAAGGCACTGCGTCCTTCTTTGCCTTTGGCAATTGCCCATGAAAAAAGCAAAGGCGCCCAACAAGAGTTCATGACACAGGTCTGGCAGCATGATCCAACACTCGGTGATGTAACCGAAAAGCTGCAAGAGATCATGACGAAACTCGGCATCGAAGAGCGCTGCGAACGGTTGCTGGAATCGTATAAGGAAGAAGCGATTCGCTCTTTGGTTGATTTGGAGAACTCCAGTTTGAAGGGCTTGCTACGCCGTGTGATTGGTAAGATTTTCGTGA
>DASWNL010000454.1:0-4062 GCA_036399215.1 Abditibacteriaceae bacterium | reverse complement strand
AATTAAAAGAAGCGGCAGGCAGATAATACGCCAAAAGACAGACCAGCCAACATAGCGCCGCGAAAATTGTCAGGCTCCACACCATAAACGCGCTGGCTATCGGGATAACCGAAGGGGGCGCGTGCAGAGCGGTGGTTTCCACATCATCGCGCCAGATTTTATTTAATTTCAAGCGATAGTAGCGCTTCATTGCCGCCCCTCCACACCAAAATAAGCCGAACAAAACCGGAGATGTTGGATAAAGGAAGAGGCTGGTAATCGCCGCAATGACATTGATGGCTTTACGAAAATCGTCCTGAAAAACTTCGGGATACCACTCCGAAAGCGGCAAATTCCAATAGCAGATGCCAAAAGCCGCTAGAAGCAGCCACAAGGCGACAAACCAGAAACTACGATTGGCATCGCGCTTTTCCTGTTCTAAAACTGGCACTTCTTCGTCCCATAAGGGCCGGTCACGCGTGCGCCACATCATGCTGAGAATGCGCCAGCCACGCGCCATGTAACGCCCCAGGAACCACAAGCGTCGCCACAAAACTACATTGAGCAGACACCAAAAGAACAAAGTGATTTGTAATTGAATCAAGGTCATCTGGGCCACCCATTTCAAGACGAAAATTGAGGGCAACCCGGACAAGAAACGAAACTCACCGCCGCTGTTTGCCAGGTGCGAATAGCCAAGACGGTGAAATCTCTTTGCTTCGCGTCGCGCTTCTTTTCCCTGAGACAAAGCCGCTTTCGCTAAATCGTTTCGCCCGATTCGGCGCGCTTCCCCGGCAAAGTGACGCGCAAACATATCCGGCATGGCCGGCGTTGGCCCTGGGTTATACCAATTGACGAAATTCAACTCACTCAATTCATAATAGGTGGCTGCTTTGCCTTTGCGAGCAGCACTTTGCAGCGGCTTGCGATTACCGCCTTGCCACGCCAGACATTGCAACAACAGACAATTGCCTTTTTCGGCTTTAGTGCGAGCGATTTGCAAACGCAATGCGCCAATAGTCGCTAAAGCGGCGGACAAAGTCAGGCTTTTTTGCATATCACCTTTGCGCTCGGCGCGGCGCGCTTGCAAAAGCCATAAATCTTCGCGCTGGGGGAAGGCTTTATCGTGATACGAACGGCGCAATTGCAACGACAATTTTTCTTCAATGAGCAGAGGGCGATGCACCTGTGCTACGCGCAATGTCTGTCGAAAATCTTCGTTGCGATAATCATCGAACCGCTTTAGTTGAGCAGCGCGCAATAGAGCTTTCTCAGCTTGCGTATCGCGCCGCAAGAGCAGCAATAGATAACTTTTCTGCCAGGGCCAATAAGCATTATCCGGCTCTAAAACCGCACCGCGTTGCGTTGTTTGCAGTGCGACTTTCAACGCTTCGATGGCGGTAATTTTGACTGGCCCACCGACACGTGCTACATCGGTCTTTGGGTTGAATTCGTGGTCTTCTTCGTTGTGCCAAATCCGCCGCCCGGCAGCCGGAAAGTTCTTTTCATCGTCATCTTGCCACAAATTGTAATGTGGTATTGCTCCTTGGGGGAGTGGAGAACCAAAAGGCCCTTTGAAAAACCGTTTTGCTTCGCTTGCCAAACGATCATCTCTGACGAAAGCCAACGCCGCACGCAGACGAACCGCCAGCAAATACACATCCTTTGGCTGTCGTTGCAATGCCTGGCCGCTGACGCGATAAATTTCCCCCGCTTCGATGTCGCTATCGCCCTGTTGGCGTGGCGCTTTAAAGTCAACGGCGATGCGCCAATCAGAAGAACGCCTGGATTGGGGCTGCAACTGCTTCCAGGTTGGTGCAAGAGTGCGTGAGAAAAGCCATATTGCCGGAAACGTAACGGGCGTGGAGGAGATATTATCTTCGGCGTATTCGCTGCCGATAGCCTGCACTCGCGCTTGCCAATACAAAGCCGGCACCGTCAGCACAAGGAGCCACGGCAGGCAAAATAAAATTAGGGCGAGGCGGCGCGAATGAGGGCGAAGCATGATTGAATTTGAAGAGGCCGCCAAATTCCTTTTAGTTCGTTGCTATTTGGCAATTGCCGCAGCACGCGCTTTTTCGAGCAGGGCTTCAATAGCAGGCCAGGTGATGGCGAGACTGGCTTCTGTCGTGGGGTGTGAACCATCCGGTAGCCATTTCTGATATTTCGCCGGATCATCTGTCCAGACCTTGAGCCAATTTTGATAGTGATCCAATAGAGGCACTTTGTTTTCACGCGCATAGCGGCGGTAATTTTCGTTGAACTCTTCAAGTTGGGGCCGCGCGCTTTTCGGCGCTTTGCCCGTTGGGGCGTCCCAGGGCAGATTCATGGTTTGCAGCACAATGTCGGCTTGAAGATTTTGCTTTTTAATAGCCTGAACTATCGTTTCCAGATTGGTCGCGGCTTTATCCGGCGTCATCTTAGATTTTTCGTGTGCGTCATTATACGAAAACTCAATAAAAACTAAATCGGGCTGATGCGCCACAACTTTTTTATCAAGATTCGCCACGCCCCAATCGGAATTTTGGCCTGACCCACCACTATTCAAAAATTTTACCTGGCCGGGAAAGTTTTTATCGAAATACTTCTGGAGTTCCTTCGCCCACGCGCCACCGGCTGTCAGGCTGGTGCCGTAAACCACCACAGTTTGTTGTTTGCCCTCGCGCAAACTGCGAAAGACATTAACCGGCAAAGCCTCCTGTATTTCAGCACAGCGGGCCGGAGAGACAACAAAAACCAATAATAAAACTAAAAGGCAGCGAATCATTTTATTTTCCAGTTCTACTTCTTGCGAAATAAGAGCGGCGCGAAACGGTGCAAATAGTCACGCCAGGTCGGCCAACTGTGCGTGCTGTCGTCTTCATGATAAGTAAAAGGCACGTTCTTTTCTCGCAGTTGCGAAAGCAGAATTTGCGAGCGCGCATACACAAAATCGCGCTTGCCGATGCCAATCCATAAAAGATCATTGGGATAGCGCGAAGCCTTGAAAGTTCCAATGGCGTTGGCAAAGGGTTCGGGGATTTGTTCCCAAACACCGGCGCTGAAAATACCATAAGCGCTAAACAGTTCGGGATGCTTTAAGCCGATAACCGCCGTTTGCCCGCCACCCATCGAAAGCCCGGCCAGAGCGCGGCGCGTGCGATGATTTTGCGTGCGATACGTCTTTTCAACCAGTGGCAAAACATCACCGATTAAATCTTTCTCGAACACTTCAAACTGTTCTACGCGGCTTAACTCCTTGCCGGGCACTTTCACATGACCAAAAGGCATGACCACAATCATCGGCACGGCTTGCTTTTGCGCGATGAGCTTATCAAGAATGATGTTGGCGCGCCCGAAATACGAACTCCAGCCGCTGTCGTCATCGCCTGAACCATGCAACAGGTAAAGCACCGGATACTTCCAGCCTTTTTCGTAGCCGGGCGGCGTGTAAACGTGCAGGCGCCGCGTGGTGCCGGTCGCTTTGGAAGCATACCAGTGCTGATGCACGACGCCTTTTGGCTCGTTTCCCTGTTCGTAATATTGTGGCGTAGTGCCCGGCACTTCGATCAAATTGCGCAGGCCTTTGATATAAGGATTTTTGGAATCCAGCGTTGACACGTTATCTACCTGCACGCCGTATTCATAAACATTGGCCGGCAAGACATCAGTGGTATGAGTCCATACGCCCTGCTCGTCCTTAACCATCTCTTTTTTGACGTTGCCATCCCATTCGCCCTGCAAAACAACCTTTTTAGCATCGGGCTGATAAACGCGAACCGTCACGCGCCCGTTGGCAACTTCGGGTGAATTAAATTTCGGCGGCTCAGCGGCATGGGAAACAGAAACGAGAAGCGCCAAAGCCGCGCTGATTTTCGAGCAAAATTTCATGCAAAGATTCATACGAGGTATCTTACAAAAATCGTCACGGCGCGTTTCTGAACTGCCACTGGCCCCACAGGTTTGGCGTCAGCATCGCTTCGGAAGGCACATCGGAAGTAATACCCGTCGCTTTGTTGCTCCAATAGATGCGCGCTGTAGTCTGGCCGTTGTTGCCACGCAAAATGCCGATGTCGCCTTGAATTGCTACTCCGGTTTGCGGTT
>DASWNL010000453.1:0-6355 GCA_036399215.1 Abditibacteriaceae bacterium | reverse complement strand
ACCATAAGAGCTCGGCCACCCCTCCCCCGCGAAGCGAATTGGGAGAGGGGCCGGGGGTGAGGGGCCGGGGGTGAGGGCTGTAAATAGCTGTAAATAAATGAAACACGCAAAATTTAACCTTCCCGAACCATCGCAACAAATGATCGAGCGTTCGCGCGACTTGCGGCTAAAGTCAACAGATGCCGAGCAGGTTTTGTGGAAACATTTGCGAAACCGGCGTTTAGGAGGCTTGAAGTTTCGCCGCCAGCATCCGATTGGAAACTTCATCGCCGATTTCTTCTGTGGCGAAGCGCGCCTTGTTATCGAATTGGATGGCGCTGTGCATCAAGAAAAAACGCAAGCCAGGCGCGACGCTCTGAGAGATTACATTATGCGGGAAAATAACTTGAAGGTGTTGCGTCTTTCCAACGATGAAGTTCTTCTGAACATTGAAAATGCCCTACAAAAAATTGCGTGCTATGGAAATGATAACGTATGAAACAACTACAAACTGTGGTTCTTACCGGCTATGGCGCTGTTTTACCATCTGAAGGCGCGCGGCAGATTGAGAACTTCAAAATCGAAGATTATCCATTGTCGCCCAAGACTTATCTTGACCGCGCCTCGGCTTTGGCCTTGGCAGGTGGCGCTTTAGCATTACGAGATGCTGGAATCAAATCGCCGGTTGAAAATGCCGACCAATTCGGCCTGACTTTGGGCACACATTTGGGCTGTCTGGAGACTATGAAAGGCTTCTGGGAAGATGCGGTTGCCAAAGGCGTGCGCTTAGCCAAGCCGCTTTTGTTTTCGCATTCTTATGTCAATTCGCCGATTTCACTGTGCGCTATCGAATTTGGTTTAAAAGGTTATCACGCCACTTTTTGTGCAGGGAGAAACAGCGGTTTGGAAGCGGTGCGCGCGGGGTTTGATGCCATTCGTTTAGGCCACGCGCAAGCTATGTTGTGCGGTGGTGTTGAAGCCTTAACACCGGCAAGACAGACCTGCGAGGCAGGAGATTTAGGTGAAGCCAGTGTGTTTTTCGTATTGGAAGCCCAACAGCGCGCCGAAGAACGTGGGCGTTTGGAAATCAGCGATGAAATGCTGAATGAAGCCGCACAAAATCAAAATACCATAGAGCGCTTTGGTGATTGCGGCGGCGCGACGGGCACTTTGGAATTGCTGGAAATTTTAAAGGCAGAAAAGATTCCCTAAAGCTATCTGACTGACTGAGTTTGTCATTCCGGGCGGGCGCCCTCGATCCTGCCCAGAGGGCGCCCGCTCGGAATGACACTGGTCTGCTATCTTTTTATCTTTAACGTATCCGCTTCTAAAACTTCAAACCTTTTTATATTTTCTTTGTGAGGGTGTGTCTTTGTGGTTAATTTAAAACTATGAAAGTCAAACTGGGTTGCCAGCCTCTCACATGGAAAGGCGAATTTGAAACGGCGGCGCGCGAAATCGCGGCTATTGGTTACAGTGGCGTTGAAGCGCCGGTCGGCGGCTATTTAGAGCGTTTGGACGAACTGAAAAAGCTGTTAGGCGATAACAATCTGCAATGCTGCTCCACCTATTGCGGCGGCGCGTTTGAGAACCTCGATGAGCGCCCCAAAATCACCGAACGTATCGTCGAAATCGCCGGGGCTTTATCGGAATTAGGCGCCGACAAAATCATTTTAGCGCCGGGCAGTCGCGGCACACATCCATTGGATAAAAACGGCAATATCCGCGAAGATATTCTTGAACGTTTTGCCGATGGAGCGACCGAATGTGCCCGCCAATGCTACGAAAAATACGGCGTAAAATCGGTTTTGCATAACCACGCCTGGACACTGATTGAATCGCCCCATGAAGTAGATATTTTCATGGAACTGACTGACCCAGTTTTTGTGCTGGCCGGTTTTGATGTAGCCCAACTGGCTTATGGTGGTTACGAGCCGGCTGACGCCTTTCGCAAGTGGAAGGGGCGCACAGGTTATGTGCATATCAAAGACAACCATCCTTCGTTGCCTACTTCCATGCCGGTCAAAGAGAAAAACGCGCTTCGCGATGGGCACAAAGACAAAACACCAAAGTTTCATGTCTTTGCCGGTTTAGGTCAGGGCGCTTTAGGCGATGCCGGTTTGGACGCCGTATTGGAGGTATTACGAGAAATTGATTATCAGGGTTGGGTTGTGGGCGAACTGGATTCAACTGATAAAACGCCGCGTGAAGGCAATCAGGAAAACTTCGACTGGCTAAAAACGCATCTCAAAGCCGGGGAAATTGAGAAGTAACTTCAAAAAGAGCTTGTCATTCTGAACGAAGTAAAGAATGACAAGCTCTTTTGTAACCGGGCCAATTATTCATCTATATCTATTTCCGGCGTTTTTCAATCATGCGGAATTTCGCGGCCATGAGGGTCACGAGTCGGGTTGCCAACGGCAGAATCTACAGCCTGTTCCAGTTCGCGCGATATGAAATGCTCCGTCCGGTTGGCGGCATCATGCAGATGATCGTCGGGATAGCCCAAATCACCTAAATACGCCTCATAAACGCGATGGCGATGCACTAACTCCTGTGCGGCACTAAGTCCTGCAGAAGTGAGCATAAAGCCGCCATTTTGTGGAGCGGCAAGACCGCCCTGAAGCAAATCGCGCACAGCGCGGCGCGCTAAAGAAATTTCCATTTGCCCAATAGCCGCCAATCCCAAAACATCCAACGGTTTCTCACTGCGTTCCCGCACGCGCCACAAGGCTTGCAAAACATCCTCGCGGGCCACGCTGCGCGCCAATTTCAAGCGTTCCCAGTGGCGCGTTAGCACACCATAACGCGGCGATATTAAAAACGCTATGGTGAAAAACACCCCGGTTACAACCGTCATGGCACCTGCCGTTGAAACATTAAGCCAGACGGCTAAAAAGTAGCCGCCCGCTGCGGATAACACGCCACAGAACACCGATAATACCAGCATCTTGGAGAGGTTATCGGTGAGTAGATAAGCCGTTGCGGGTGGAACGGCCAGCATTGCTACCACCAAAATCGCACCCACCGGCTCAAACGAAGCAACAGCCGTGATGGAAACCAATCCCATCAGCAAATAGTGCATCAGCATCGCGTTGATACCAACAGCGGTTGCCATTTCCGGGTCAAAGGATGCAATTTTCAATTCTTTGAAGAACAACGCCACAAAGAGCAAGCACAACAGAAAAACGCCTAAGATTTGCAAGAACGCTTGTGGCACGTCTAAACCGAAAACCGGCGTTGTATAAAGAGTTGTGGTTTCGATAACCCCATACAAAACGCAATCGGTATCCAAATCAACATTGCTGGCATAACGCGAGATTAAAACCACGCCGATGGCAAAGAGTGAGGTAAAAGTCACGCCAATCGCGGCATCATTGCGCACGCGCCCACCACGCGAGAGCGCCTCCACTATAAACGTAGTAATCAAGCCGAAGATTGCGGCGCCAAACAGCATCACCACCGACTGGCGCGATTTAGTTAGCAAAAACGCGATGGCAATGCCTGGCAAAACCGCATGAGAAATGGCATCGCCCAGCATCGTCATGCGGCGCAGCACCAGAAAAGTGCCGCATAGCGCACACGACGCCGCGACTAAAGAACCAATAGCAATAATCCAGAAAGCATCCATTTTTCAAATTCGGGATGCGGAGTGCAGAATGCGGAATAAAGCAAAATCGTAATTCAAATTATTTAGCACTCCGCATTCCAAATTCCGCACTCAACTTTGGTTCGCGCCCCTGTCGGCGCATCAATTCTTCCAATTGCGCAATGGCTTCGGGCGGCAAAAAATGCTCAACGGCATCAGCATCCCGATCAACACTTTGCGCGCCAAGGGAAGTTTCATACATTAAAAACGTTTCCCACAAACGATGGCGTCGCACCACGCGATAGCCTTCTTCAAGCCCCTGCTCCGTAAACTGCCAACCACTTGTTCCACTTCGCGCCGGCGTAATGAATTTTGCATTTTGCAATTCGTGTAACGCCGCATTTAACGTGCCTTGCGATACGTGGCGTTTTTCCAACAGGCGGCCTTCGCTCATAATCGCTTCATCATCACCGTGTTCTTCGGCGATTTCATAAAGGTCGCGCAATAAGTTTTCGCGACGCACTAAACGGCGCGTTGAGAGATGCCGCAGCAGTCGTGCTAAAGCGCCACGACCTGGTGCAAATAAAAGCGAAAACAAAAACATGGCCGTAGCCGCCAAAACAATGAGTGGCCCGGTAGGCATTCGCGGCGCAAGGGCTGAAAAAATCGCGCCCAGAGCACCGGAAAGGCCACCAAGCAGCGCGGCTAAAGGAGCCATAACGTGCAGCTTCTCCGTCCAGAAGCGTGCGGCGGCAGGCGGCATGATGAGCAAAGCTGAAATCAGAACTACGCCCACAGCTTGCAAGCCAATCACAACGGCGCCGACAATCATTAACAGCAGAAGTCCATCCAGGCGATTCATCGGCAGGCCCAGACCGTTGCCGAAATCCGGGTCAAAGCAAAGCAGCTTGAATTCTTTGTAAAGCGCCCACGACATTAAACATAAAATCGCCGCTACAACTGTCATGGCGCGCACATCACTGAGCACTAACGAAGCCGCACTGCCCCACAAAAACTTATCCAGGCCACTTTGCTGCCCTGATTCGCCCTGTTGAATAAACGAAAGCAAAACCACGCCGGCGCCGAAAAAGACGCTAAGCACAATGGCTTGTGCCGCATCCTCTTTAATGCGCGAATGACGCGTTATCGCCGCAATGCACCACGCCCCCAACAATCCCGACAAACTCGCACCCACCAAAAGCACAGCAAGATTTTTGCTTTCCAGATTGAGCCAACCGCGCGAGCGCATGGCTTCAGCGAACAGAAACGCACAGCACACGCCGGGCAAAGCCGCGTGCGCTAATGCATCGCCCATCAAACTGCGCCCACGCAAAAGCGCAAAGCAGCCCAGCACCGCCGCCGCGATGCCTAAGAGTGTCGAGCCAAGCAGAACCCATTGTAAATTGGCATCACGAAAGTCTATTAATAACATTGGATTCTTCGTTCAATTTATCGCGCTGTGCTTCCAAAAACTTCAGGAGGTAAGAAACTTTTCCCTGACCAGTTACATTTGGAATCTCTCTCTTCTGGCGCAGATGGGTTTCCCATTCGCTTGTCCACACGCAAAGAGCCAATCGGCAGTAATCTCGAAATTCACGGCGGTTTCTTCCGAAAGCCACATTTTCTATAACAACACGTAATCGCATACGGTCTTTTTCAAGAAGTTCTGCACTCTTGAGATGACGTAAAACACGCTCTTTCAAATAACCAGAGCGAAAGAACCAGGGATCAACTTCAAGGAGTAAGATCGCATCTTCAATGACGGCACGGTCACCAAGTCGCATTCTTTCTCTCGCTTCTATTCCCCAGAGGTAGAACAGCGGATTGTGATAGTTGTGCCAGGCTTGCGTCGCCACTTCCCATTCGCGCCAATTTGCTTGACTACGTGAGCGGTGCTTGAACGTGTTGTTAACATTCTGAATTAAGGTATTTACTTCACGTTCCACGCGTTGAATTTGTCCCCGCTTTAACATGAGAAATCTCACTTAGCGCGTTGTGCTCGCTCAAATTGGGCGCGCTTGGTGTCATCGCCCATAATGGTGTCGGCAATAGTCGAAAGCACGGTTAAGCGTCCGCCATATGTTTTTTGCAGATTCTCATGCGTGAAAGTTTCGTCCGTTGGGCCACAGGCGATGACACGCATATTAAGCAGCACCACCCAATCGAAATACTCGCGCACAGTTTCCAAATCGTGATGCACTACAAGAACGGTTTTGTTCTGCGCTTTTAGTTCACGCAACAGTGTCACGATGGCGCTTTCCGTTGCCGCGTCCACACCGGCAAAAGGCTCATCCATAAAATAAATCTGGGCCTGTTGCGCCAAAGCCCGCGCTAAGAAAACACGTTGTTGCTGTCCGCCGGATAATTGCGAAATTTGCCTTTGAGCAAATGGTGCCATGCCAACATGTTCGAGGCACTGCATCGCCAAATCGCGTTCGGTTTTGCCGGGTCGCCGCAGCCAGCCCAAACGGCCATAAGTGCCCATTGTAACTACATCCAAAGCGTTCGTTGGAAAATCCCAATCCACACTTTCACGCTGCGGCACATAACCAATTATTTGTCGCTGCTGATGGAAAGGCTTGCCATGAATTTTGATCCAACCCGATGCTAAGGGCAAAAGCCCCATAACAGCTTTGAGCAGAGTGCTTTTGCCGGCGCCGTTCGGCCCCACAATCGCGATGAGGTTGCCCGCAGGCAAAGCGAAATCTACATCCCACAAAACTGGACGGCGATGATAAGCCACCGTCACATCATGCACCTCTAAAGCAGGCGCCGTTTCTTCTGACT
>DASWNL010000452.1:0-13229 GCA_036399215.1 Abditibacteriaceae bacterium | reverse complement strand
ATGTTGGCCATCGAAAATGCGGACTTTGGTTTTGTTCTCGCCATCTATTTCAATCCAGCCCAAAGCTAAGTGAAGTTGTGGGCGCTTCAAATAAAACTCCTCAACCATCTTGGAGATATTTTGGCCGATAGAACGAGGATTAATCTTCTCATCATGAAAAAGATAAGTGATCGGCATTTTGGCAAAGACATACTCAAAGCCGCTTAAATCATCCTTATAAATATCGAGTTCTGTAATCTTTTCACGACCAACTTCTGGCAGTGCGAACTTTATTTTGTTCTGTTCCCGCACAAACCGAACCTCATGCTCTGAGCCACCATGATATTTGAGAATATCATCCAAATTCGGCCCTCGGTTTTCTGACGCAATTGAGTTTTTGATGGAAGAAAAACGTTGAAGAACGCGAGCAACATTTAAGTTGGAAGCCTGCTTCGACCTGTTGCAACTGGCGTGCGTCAATGCAAAGTTGATGGGATCATCTTTGCCTCCCAATTTAGTTGGGATAACATGGTCAATATCCAAAGCATCTTTATGAACTACCAAGTCAATTGGTTCTTCGCAAATGAAGCATTTATTACCTTGAGTCGAGTGCAATTTCCCAATTAATGAAGTGCGCTCATCAGCCGATAACCTGTTTAAATAGAGTGATCCCATTGCATTTCCTTTAATTTAGTTTCCCTAGTGTGCTTTCTTAGTGATAGAAATTCAACAAGCCTGTGTAGCGAGTGAATAATGCCAGACAACTTCACTATCCTTAACTGAAGTGATTTTATAAAACCATTCTGATGAGTGTCGTTAGCACTGAAATGGCTTTTACTGTATTAATGAGTAACTTCATAAGCTATCAAACGTGAAAATCGGTTAATCAACTATTCAACGCCTTCAACCACTCCGCCGTTAATTCAATAATCTCGCGTTTCCATTCAAGCGAATAAAAATTATGATTCGCGCCTTCAATTTCGTGGAATTGATGCGGCATTTTGGTGCGCGTGACGAACTCTTGGTAGAAGTCGCGTGAGGGTGGGGTTTCGGGGTCGTTGCCGCCGTAAATGAAAAGCAATTGGCCTTTATAGGCTTCAAAGGCTTGCATCTGGCTTTGCGTGTCGGGTGCTTTGTCTTCGACGCCCGCGTCTTCGTTAGACCGCCCACCACTTAAGGCGCGCACGATCATTTTCCAGTTCAAACTGCCACTGAGTAGCTTGCTCCAGGTTTCTGGCAGAAACAGTTTGCGCGCGTATTTTTGCAGGGCGTTTTTGCTGCGCCGCGCCTGACGCGCAAAATCGAAAGCGCCCGAAAAAATGGGGGCCGACCACAGCGCTAAAGAATCAATGCCAGCATCTGAAAGGCTGGCGCCGATAGCGACCTCGCCTCCCGAACATAAGCCGAGTAAAGTGAACTTTTCCCAACCCAGTTGTTCGCGCAAAGTTGCCACGACTCGCGCGGTGTCGCGAATCATCGTGTTCAAGCTTGCTTGCGACACATCTAACTCGCTTTCGCCGCGTCCGCGAAAATCGAATGAGTAGGCGGCGAATCCTTGCTTTGCCAGCTCGCGGGCCGTGTCGCTGAGCAACTGTCCCGGCCCGACGCGATAACCGCTCCATCCGTGCAAAAGCAACACACAGCGATGAACTTCCTTCTCCTGGGGCACATATAAGACCCCATTTACTCGCTCATTGCCGCTTTGAAAACTAAAAGTTGCAGCGCTAACGCCAGGTGAACTTTCGGTTACCGAGTAAGCGTGCCAAACGCGCTTTTCAGGCGGAAGTTGCAGTTGCCGTCCAGCGGCTTCTGTTAGGGCATGAATATGCCATTCATGCGTTTCAAAAGGTTGCGAAGGCGCGCTTTTGTCAAGCCATTGCAGCGTTTGTTCGCGCACGGCGCCTGTATCAATCAGGCCGATGCTGCTCCAAAAGGCTTCGAGGGTAACGTTATCAATTTCGGTTTCGATGCCGTTTTCGCGGGCACGTCCGGCTAAGTCTTCAAAAGGCTTTTTCAAGCGCGGCGAACCGGAAATCTGTAACAACAACAATCGCTTGATTTTCGGTAAGGATGAGTTTTGCAAATCGAGTTTGGTCATCTCATTTTGCAACTTGTCGTTGATGAAAAAGCCGTCAAAATCAAAGCCGCCTTCGCTTATAGCCGTTGCTACCGTTGATTTCTCACCGGTGCCCTGCGTCATCTGGGCACGGATTTGTGAACGCTGGCGGTTTTGTCGCGCGTAAGAAGAACCATTGGTGACAGGCTCCCACAACACCAGATTCTCAACAGATAAATCTTCCTCTGATGCCACTTGCCAGGCCAAAGCCGCGCCAAAGCGCAAGCCCAGAAGTGTTAAAGGCGCAGCGCTCATTTGCCGTGCTGCTTTTATGGCGGCGCGTAAATCTTCGAGCCACGAAGAAACATCGGCAAGGGCGAATTCGCCACCGCTATCACCGGTGCCGCGCCAATCGAAGCGCAACACATCGTAGCCCGCTTGTGCGAAGCCGCGCGCCGCCTCTACAAGCGCGCGTTGGGCGGCTTTCTTTTCTTCGGCAAACGGCCCGGCGATGAGGATTGTGCCTTTTGATGCACCCTCAGTGCGATGCACCATTGTATAAAGCGGCGGTGTTGTTTCGAGAAAACCGGCAAGCTCTTGCGGCATAATTTATTTCAGTTCGTTCTTCAAAACTTTGCCTGATGGGTTGCGCGGCAGGGCATCGCGAAACTCAATCAGGTGCGGCACTTTGTAAGAAGCAAGGCGCTCGACACAATGCTTTTTGATGTCACGCTCAACTAAAGTTGCAGCATGATTTTTCACAACAACGGCTTTGATAAGTTCGCCTAATGGTGCCCGCACGCCTGTAGCCGGAATGCCCAAAACCGCGACTTCTTTGATGCCTTCCAAATCGAGAATACACTTTTCGACTTCAAGGGCAAAGACGTTTTCGCCCGCCACGATAATCATCTCTTTCTGGCGGCCTTCTAAGTAAACAAAACCTTCTTCATCCACCCGCGCTAAGTCACCGGTGTTGAACCACGAGCCATCGGCAGTTAGCGATTCTTCCAAAAGTCCGGGCCGGTTCCAGTAGCCGCGAATGGTGTTCTCACGATGAATATGCAACAGGCCGCTTTCACCAAAACTACATTCGCTGCCGTCGTCGCGCAAAATTTTCATGCCCACGTCGGGCAAGGTTTTGCCGATTGAATCGGCGTGCGAAACAGCCGCGTTTGATGGAGTAATATGTGTCAGTGAAATGGTTTCAGTCAAGCCGAAAAAGTTGTGCAGGCGCGCGTGCGGGAAAAGCTGTGCCAGGCGCTCAATAGCGCGAATGGGCATCGGTGAACCGCTGTAACCAATCATGCGCAGGCACGATAAATCGCGCGCTTCGATGTCCGGCAAGGCGGCTACCATTTGATGAAAAGTCGGCACATTGAGAAAGTTGGTGACGCGCTCACTTTCGATTAAATCCACCACCTCGCGCGGGTCGGGTTTAGGTGCCACAACGACCGTTGCCCCTAAGTAAACGCTGGATGGCACAATCGAATACAGCGCCACCACATGAAAAAGCGGCGAGAGCAACAAGTTCACATCTTCGTGTCGCCAACTGAAAGGGATGACGGTGTTTTTGATGTTAAACAGCAAATCGCTGTGCCGCATCATGGCGCCTTTGGGCACGCCAGTTGTGCCCGATGTGTGCGCGATAATCGCTAAGTCATCGGTATCAACTTTGACCGCTCCAGCCCGCTCACTTTGCAGCGTTTCTTCAAATGAAATAACGCTCTGGATGCCGACACCAACAACGATTGATTGCTCTGATAACTCTTTCAAAACCGGCGCAACCTGCGGCCAGGTTTCGTTATGCACAAAGACCATCTTTGGCGCGATGTTATTGAAAACGTAACTGAGTTCTTTGGCACCAAGACGGAAATTCACCGGCGCCACAATGGCACCAACGTGCAAAGCGGCCCAGTAAGCCACATAAAACTCGTGGCAATTGGGCATGGCTATCGCCACACGGTCGCCAGGCGCTACACCTTGCGCTTTTAAATAACCGGCCAGGCGCGCGATTTCATCATCCAACTGACGATAAGTCCAGCGTTCGCCACTCATAACGAGCGCGGTTTTGTTGGGAAATTTGGAAACCGTATTTTGCCAGATGTCGGTGAGCGTTTGAAGCGGTAAACCGGGCATGATTATTCGTAAACGTCAATCGGCACGGGGATGATATGGCTGATCATCCAGTTGCGGCGGTCGCCGTCGCGTTGCGATGGCTGCTCGCGATTTTTGGAATCGCGTGCCCGTGCGCGAATGTTGTAGCCACCGCCTTTGAGGGGGGCGGGCCACTGGTATTCCCACAACTTCCAGGCATACATTCCCGCGCCTTCGGGTGAATCGAGTAGCCGCGCCTGTGCCCAGGTTTTACCGTCGTCGCCTGATACATCAACGCCGGTAATCTCGGCATCGCCTGTCCACGCCGCGCCATAAACGCGATGAACGTCTTTGGCGCGTAGGCGCTCGCGGAAAATGGGCCGCGCGATTTGGGCTTTGGGCTGCAATTCGGTTACAGGTGTTAGCACTGCGAAACCGTTGCGACGCTCCCAGACTGTGGCATCGAACTTTTGAAAATAGCCTTCAAAGGGCGCACCGCTGACGACCACGCGCTGCGGCCACTTGACCCAGGCGTTGCCATACCAACCGGGCACTACCACGCGCACCGGGCCACCTAAATGTTGCGGCAAATCTTCATTGTTGATTTTGTAAGCGAGCAAAACATCTTGCGACAGGGCTTTGCGAATCGGCAGGCTTCGCGCTACATTTACGCGCCCCGGCGTAGCCGGCATATTTGAGCCGGCGCGGATTTCTCCGGCTTCGGCGCTTTCGATAATGACTTCGATGCCTTCAGGACGCAATCCGGCACGCTGTAAAACATCGGCAAGAGGCACGCCTGTCCACTGCGCGCAACCGACGGCGCCCATACCCCAGGGCGTGCCTTCGGCGTTGATGTAAGCGCGGTTGTTACCGGGGTCTTCCAAAACCGCACCAATGGTGCGCGAAGGCATTTTAATTAGCTCTTCGTAAGTCAATTCAAAAGGACGCGAAACCGCGCCTTCGACTTGCAGGCGCCAGTCGCGATTGCCCCGGCGAACGATTTCAAAAGTGCTGCTGGTAAAGAAGCGATCTTTATGCGTCCAGAACGATTCGAGATCGAACGGAAACTCTAAGTTTTCCGGTTCACGCCCGCGCATAATTGGCGCAAGCGGCGCGTTGGAATTTTGCGCCAACAATTCGCGCGCTGTTAAAGCAACCGGTAATGCAGCCAGAGCGCCCGTTAGAAAATTACGTCGGGAAAACGATTCGTTTTTCATGTTAATTCCTTGCAATTATAGAACGCAAATTACGCGAATCGCCGCAAATGAGCGCAAATTTTAATGAAAAAGGATTTGCGGAAATTGGCGTTTATTTGCGAAATTTGCGCTCTATGAAAACTGAAAATTTCACGGCACTTTTGCGGCAGCGGCAGGGAATTGAAGATGATTCCAGGTGCGGCCTGCTTTGACCACTTTGCTAACGGTGAATTGAAAAACCTCACCGGATTTAGCTTCGACTTCGGGCGAATCAATCCAGACAAGACCATCGCTGCGTCCATCGCCGCCGGTGCGGCCCTGGGCAATAACCGTATTGGTTGGCCCAGTCCACACGCCTTGCACCCAAACGTCACGCATCGGGCGATTCAATCTATCCAACACCACAACTTGCGCTGTCGCTTTCCACTTCTTGCCGTGCTTCTTGCCAGTCACGCTGGCAACCGTCACTTTCATCTCGCGCATTTCCGGCGCGTTGCCGATGGTGAAAGTTAAATCGTTGGCCGCATTGGTATCATGGCCAATTAAATTGCCTTCAGCGTTGTATTGATAATCTTCGCTGGCTAAAACCGTCTTCCAGTAGCCACCCTGACCGCGCGCGTTTACCGGGTTGTGAAAGCTTTCTTCGGTAATCACAAAGCGCGTGTTATAAGTGCCGGGCGCAAGTGTTAGAGGCTGTGTGCGGCCCGGTTCGTTTTCGTAATAAGCTGAAACGGCACCCGGCGTTGGTGGCTCTTTGCCGTAAGCATAGGGAGTTGTTTCGATGACCGATTGCCCGGCCCATACATCTTTAGCGCCGTCCTGCCAGGAGAGCCATTTGATATGGTAAGGATGCTCTCCCCAAAAGGGCATATCGGCGTTGCCTTGTCCATCGGTCACAAACTCGCCCATAAAAATATAGCCGCCGATATTATGCTCGGCGCCGGGCAGGGCGTTTTGATAGTATTCGCGCCAGTGATTGTCGTCGAAGTTGGTGCCGCTGCGATGCACGGGATGACCGCAAAACCAGCGACCGGCAAAACCGAGTTGTTCATTGGCCCATTCATCACCCTGCGCGCCCCAGCCCCAGACACCTTTTTGCGGCTTGCCCATCAACTTGAGTTGATACGAAAAATTTGGCTTTAAACCGCGTGCCTGAACGAGTCCCAAAAAGTAAGGCACGGGCGGTGATTTCGCATAGTGCAAAGTGACTTGCGCCTGCGAGTAATCAAACTTTTGCGTGCCGTCGGTGAAGGCGTTATAGGGGTTGTCCGCGATGTCCATCCAACGCTCGCGCGCCGCTTGCCACGGGTCATGGCACGGTTTTAATGGCAACGCGCCATCCAATGGTGGCATTATGGCCTGAGGCAGTGAAGATTCCTGCGCCCTTATGCTATAAGGGCAAATGGCTGTTGCAGTTACAAGAGCCAGAATCAAAAAGCGTTTTTTCTTCACACGAAAAAAACTCCAAAAAAATTTTCTAATAAGTCTTGACGCCGTTCGCACGCCGCGTTAAATTACCTCTCCGCGTGCGATTGATTGCGCGCACTAATAAAAGTAATGCGCACAGTGCGTTACTAAGATTTACACCAAACGACCTGTTACGGCCATGCGAATTTATCAATTTCAATTCGGAAATCTTACACCACGCTTCGGGCAAATAAGCCCCAAGGCCAGTGGCATGGCCTCGCTCGGCTCTGAACATCTGCGGACGCAGAAAAGTTCACGGAGCGATAAGAACTCACATTTCGGCAGTCGGCAAAAGGAAACGATTTCACGAAGAAAACTTTCGTGAGACGAAACGGTTTATCCGCAATTTCCGCCCACTGTCGAGATGGCTTCGACAGTGGGCTTTTTGTTTTTGTGTCACCAAATATCAGCCAGAAGGAGATGAAACCAATGACAACCGTTTTGGAGCAGTTAAATCCGCAGATTCACGTTCGCTTTGCGGGCCGCAGCCTGCGCTTGAATGCCGGCGCGTTGGATATAGGCAGCCTGTCCAGCGACCGCGAAATTAAATCTGCCTTAGCGCGTCACTTTGGCGTGGGGCAGGCGATGTTTGCCAGCCACGTTGTAGAACGCCACGACAACGGCCACTTTACCGTCAGGCCGGAAGCAGTTTTTGGATAACAATTTTTAATTCTTAATTTTGAATTACCGAATTCATTCAAAATTAAGAATTTAAAATTCAAAATTACGACCGAAGGGAGTAACATGGAGCGCGACGTTCGATTGAATTTACTGAATACCCTGTTGACCACGCCGCACCGCGATTTGGCGGGCATTTACCCCGTGCATAAAGATTTAATCGAGCAAGACCCGCGCTTTTATGTGCAGATGGCGGCGTGGTATGCCGATTTCGGCGATGTGCGTGACCACCGCGAAATGTTTGTCATCGCTTTGTGTCTGTCGAAGTTTGAAGGGCACCGCGATGTGGGCTTAGCCTTGTTGCGCCGCTTGCCGCCTTACGAGGTGGCGCGAGTGGTGGACTTCATCAAAGGCACCAAAGTTAAGCCAAAGGTGAAGAAAGCCAAAGCCGAAAAAACGGCCAAAGCACCGGCCAGAGCAACCAATCGGGTGCCGGTTTTGGCAGCATTGAACAACGGTTTAGCCCATTTGTCGGGACGGGCGCGACGCAAAGCCGAACGCAAAATCGCCCGCCAGATGCGCGAGGAAACCAAAGCGCAAAAGGCGCCTGAAGTTGTTCAAGCAACGACCAAAAGCGAATTTCAAAGCGTTGGCCTGGGCCGCAACATTCCGCGTTCGATGAGAACCGAAATTGAGCGTTACCTGCGCGATCGCGAAAGCGATCATCGTCGTTTGGACAGCGCAATTTTGCACGCGCGCACGCCCTTAAAGCGGCTTTATGGCGGCTTGCATATCGCGCCGGGTGAACGGGCACAGGCGATTTTGTTCGATGATAATCCGCCGGAAAACAGCGCGTTATACGCGGTGCGTCAGATTACCAAAGCGAAAACGCCGTCGGAGCAGGCGCGTTTGATTGTGCAGCATCGCTTGCCTTATCGCGTGGCAGTTTCCGTGGTCAAGAAAATGTCGCCGATGGTTCTGGCGGCTTTGATTGACGCCATGACGCCGCAGGAAGTGATCAACAACATGGCTTCGCTCAAAGCACGCGGCGCTTTCGATAACGCGTATATTAAGCAATTGATTGAAGCGAAAATCGAAGCGGCCAAAAGCGATAAGCGTGTCTCAGCTTACAAGGCCAAAGTGGCTGTGGAAGCGGCGGGCTTGTCCGGTGAAATCGCCGATAAGTTGACCGATGTGACCGAAGCGCAAGTTAAGTCGAAGGGCGCTATCAAACGGCCAACGGCATTGCTGATTGATAAGTCGGCTTCGATGAATGTCGCCATCGAAGTGGGACGCCAGTTGGGCGCGATGATTTCGGCGATTTGCGAAAGCGATTTGTATGCCTATGCTTTCGATAACACGCCGTATCCCGTTGAAGTGCAAGGCTCGTCCTTGTCCGATTGGGAAAAGGCGCTTAGCGGCATCAAGGCGAATGGTTGCACATCGTGTGGCGTGGCTTTGGAATGGATGCGCGTCAAAAAGCAGCGCGTGGAGCAAATCGTGATGGTAACCGATGAAGGCGAAAACCAGGCGCCTTATTTCAGGACGGCGTATGAAGCCTATGCGCGCGACTTGGATGTAAGGCCGGATGTGATTTTCGTTAAAGTCGGTGGCGCGACCGATCAACTGGAAAAAGATTGCGCGAGCATTGGTGTCGCACCACGCGCTTTCGATTTCAAAGGCGATTACTACGCGCTGACCAACTTGATTCCGCTTTTGGCGCGGCCTTCGATGCTGGAACTGTTGATGGAAATTTTGCAGTATCCATTGCCACGAAGGATGGAAAGTTGAGTGAGAGTATAAATATGAAAAACATGTTCCATACTCTCACTCAATTATTGAAAGGCTGCCTAATGTCAAAATCAAATGATGAAATTGTGTCCTTCTCTATCCATAAAGGAGAATGTCTGACATTGGTTGAGGAAATAGACAGAGAATTGATTGAGGAAGAAGTTGACATCTTTGATCGTCCGTTGATGGCGTTAGAGCAATTGGGAAACCGACTAAACATCCAATTGCCTATGCATCCACTGCGCGGCTCTCTGCACAAAGAGTATCTCACGCTTGAAGATACCAGCATTTTTCTTTATCAATGGTTTGAAGCGCGGTATGGAAGACGACAATGCAAACCATTTGCAATTGGTTATGCTGTGGTGTTTATTCGGGGTGCATTCTATCGCTTGCATATTCCTTTGAGGATAGAAAAGGATGGTTTAGGTGATCATCTAAATCGCTATGGGCCATTGCTTGACGGCGTCGCACCAACGATGGAGATGCTTCATCTGGTAGAGGACATGACGCCAGACATGAGTCGCCACCTCGCTGGTTATGAGCTACTGCGAATCTTGGCTACTCTGGATATTGGGATGAAAGCCTATGGCGCCCTCAACGTTCTGGATGACATTCCGCGCGTCAATCAAGCGAATGCTGATTTATCAGCTTCGGCTCACCACCTTATGCAACAAAATCCGCAGTGCGGATTAAGTCGATGGGCGAGTTTGCAGGCCACAGAAAAGGTTATCAAGCAATTCATCAAACAGCATGACCCAGATTACAAATTTGGCTTTGGTCATTCGCTGGATGAATTATATGACGCAGCAGAGAAATGGGGGTTAGAGAAACCGCCTAAAAAATTAATTGACGCTGTGCAATGCGATCAAGGTGTGCGCTACAATGACCCACCAACCAGCGAGGAGGAGGCACTTATATCACATTCTAATTCGCTTCAACTGATTGCGGTGGCCGCGCAGTCATTAGCAGTATCAATCAACCGGACTTTGCCAGAAGTTCCTGACTTCAGAATTGAAGGTAGGATCAATGGGAAACGTAGAACAATGACAGTGCAAGAGATTGTTCAGGCATCAAATTGAGTTTTGGAAGGAGGAGATAATGCTTCAACTTATCGACGGCTTGGTGACTGTAGGGCCGAGGAAATCTAAAAATACAAAGCCGCCACTTCTAATTAAAACCGAAGCGGAGTTCTTAGGGTTGATAGAGAAAATTGATGCTGAGCTAATTGAGGAACGAGTGAAAATTACTGCTCGCCCGATTATGGTAGGCTGCAAAATCACTGAACGTTATGATATTCAGTTATTCGTTTCACCTCCTCAACGCAATCCAAAACCTGATGTTTTTGACGAAGTAGAGTTGAGCATTCGTCTGAATCAATGGTTCGAGAACCGCTACGGCAAACGACTTGGAGTGCCATTCGCTATTGGGCGTGTTGCAACACCCTTACGGGGAGACTATTATGCGTTGAATTGCCCAACAGTCTATGGCCAAGTAGAGTTGGTGTGTGAGCCTAAGACTTTCGGTCAGTCACGACCACATGTTGGAAAAGTCACTTGTAACATCCTTGACCTCATTGAGAATATGACAGTGCATATGGCTCACTCAATTACAGGCGAGGAAGTAGTTAAATTAGGAGCTGCATCAGCCGCAGGTATGGGAAATTTCGCAGTATTAAATGAAGTTTCAGATGTTCCTTTAGTGCGTGAGGCTCTTGGAGATTATGATGCTGCTGTGATGCATTTAGTCGAAAGTAGGAAGAACGCAGGTTTAAGCAAATGGGCAAGTCTTCAGGCAACGGAAAAATTGCTTAAGGCTTTCATCCAAACGAAAGGGCAAACATACAGCGAAACCCATAGCATCAAAAAGTTGGTAAAGCAGGCGATTAATTTGGGTTTGCCAACTCCCTTACAGGGTTACGTTGAATCAGTTGAATGCGGAGCAGGTGTGCGCTACGGTGAAATTCCAGTTACAAAACGAGAAGCGGCTATTGCACACATGGTTTCCCTTGAAATGGGTGAAGTGGCTGCACGGTGTATTGGGAAACATTTAGGCCGAAAATTGACCGTCGTATCTGAGCCAACGATTGATGGAGAGCCTATGAAGCAATTCCTGGCGCGCCATGGAGTTGACGCCGAAAAACCAACTGACTTGCTTTAAAGCTAAGGGTGTGCATTAAAATGCGTTTGCAAAACCTGCTCGACAAATTGGAAGGTGAAGAAAGCCGCTTTGCGGGGCGCGAACTGTTGGCGCCGGTTTTGAGGGGGCAAAAAGTCGCCGTAAAAATCGCCGGCGTGGTTTGCCAACTACGAGTGGATAACAACTCATTCCAGGGTTGGGCGGTTTTGCAATCGCAGGATGTAGATAGCGCGAAGTTCTTGCGCGAGGCAGCCAAGAGGGAAACGCAAAAGTATCTGGAGTTGTTGCCTGCCGTGCGCTTGATTGCCATTGCACGCGATGAAAAAGATAAAACGCTATGGCACGTCTTGCCGGCGCAGCAGGGCGATGGACGTTTTGCTTTGAAGAAACCAGCGCCGCTGTTTTTATGCTCGGAAACGGTGCAAAGTTTTGCAACGGTTATAGCGCGTTTTGATGGCGGGCGCTTTTGGTTTGAGCGAGTTGAAGCGCGACGTTCTCCAGCATTAGCCGCTTACCTGCGCGAGCAAATGCACGCGCAAACCGCGCCGGAAAAGCTGCATAAAAAAGGCTTGTCAGCAGAAGAGAAAACAGCTTATGGTTGGCTGTGGCGTGAAGCCGAAAAGGCCCGCGCTCTAAGCAAAGAAGAACGCGAAGCGGCGCGCTTGCAGAAAGCATTATCGCATGCGGATGGACAGTTGATTTCGTATATCGAGCGCAGCGGCGTTTATACCGTGACTTATCGTGTGGGCCAGCGAATGCTGACCAGCGTGGTGCGCCAGGATGATTTAACGGTCGTAACTTCGGGCATTTGCCTGTCGGGTCAAGACCGCGATTTTGATTTAACAAGTTTGGTCGGTGTGATGCGCGAAGCTGAACGCAAGCATCGCTTTGATTACGAATTTTGACTGCCAGTTATAGAACGCAAATCACGCGAATGGACGCGAATTCTCGCAAATTCTTTTTGAAAAAGATTTCCGAAAATTTGCGAAATTTGCGTTCTATCCAAAGGAAATTATGAGTGCGCAGTTGCATGAAATTTTGTATCGCGGCGAGAAGGCCATGCAGAAGATTGCCGAGGCGCGCCTAATTTTCTGCGGCGCGGGTGCTCTGGGGTCGCAATTGTGCGACAACTTGGTGCGTCACGGCGCGACGCAGATTCTTATCGTTGACCGTGACCGCGTGGAAGAGCACAATATCGGCACCCAGGTTTACGAACGCGATGAAATTGGCGCTTGGAAAGCCGAAGCCTTGCAATCGCGTTGCTTTCGGGCAACGGGCATCGAAGTGGAGGCTACCACTAAAGAGCTTTCGGAAAAGAACGCGACGAAGTTGCTGCGCGGTGCCGATTTGGTATTCGACACCTTCGATAACTCTGCTTCGCGCCGACTGGTGACGGAAACCTGCCGTGCTTTAAATGTGCCGTGCCTGCATTTAGGTGTGAACACGGATTATGGCGAAGTAATGTGGAATGATAGTTATCGCGTGCCCAACGATGTAATTGAAGGCAACGCCTGCGATTATCCTTTGGCGCGTAACCTGTTGCTCTTTATTGTCGCTCTGGGTAGCGAAGCCGCGCTTCGCTTTTTGTTGAATGACCAAAAGGAGAATTACTCGTTCACGCTGGGCGATTTGAGTATCAATGGTGAGGCGTGATAGAAAAACGCGAAAGGCCTTTTAGCTTTTGCGTTTGAAGAAAACCGGACGCACCCCAACACGGGAAGCATACAACCACTATTACTGGAGAGGTCGCAGGTTCGAGTCCTGTCCCCGGCTTTTCTCATGCCGGGGTAGCTCAGAGGGAGAGCGCTAAAAACTGCTTCTTAAACTTGTGCGTCCGGTCTTCTCTCAGAATTATTTAAAAAATGTGAGTTTTGTCATTCCGAGCGGAATGA
>DASWNL010000451.1:0-3558 GCA_036399215.1 Abditibacteriaceae bacterium | reverse complement strand
CACGCGGCAATAAACTGGGCTTGCGCTTGCGCCATCAGGGCGCTATTTTCGCCGATAGCCCCTTAGTGGTGGGCCGTCCGCGCCTTTCTTCGCACAACTTAGTGGACTTGACTATCGCGCGCGAGCCATCAGTGCGGCATGAAATATTCTTCAGCATCACTAACTTGTTCGACCGGCAACAGTTTTTGTTCAACGGCTTTCCAGGGGCGGGGCGCCGCATCCAGGCCGGTTACACACATCGTTTTTAAACCATTATAAATGGCTCTTTTTGCACGAAAAAGACAGACATCGGATACGGCGGCTCTGGGCAATGTGCAGCCGCTTTCGCCCTGGCGCCGCCGCGCCCTGATAGCGGCGATTTATATAACATCAGTTGGCCTATGCACCCTGACCGATCCTAAAGAAGGCGCGCGTGGTAGCAATACACCAATTGAAGGCGCCGAGCTTTACGCTTTCAAGCTGCGTAATAACACTCAGGCACGTCGCTATGAAGAAGTTAGTAAGTGGCTGCAACAAAAGATCGTTCTCATCCCGATGACGGACTATACCTTTGCCAGAGATGAAGGTAACATTCCTGGCCCTCCCCCACCGCGAAGCTATCAGGCCAAAGTCGTCCGTGAGCTAACCCAGGTCGGAGCAAAAGGCATCGTTTATGACATGGTTTTTGAAGGCAAAAGCGATTTGCCACAGGGCGATGACGATTTTGCTACTGCTCTGCGCGAATCGAAACGCTCCTACATTGGCTGCTGGAATCCTGATGAAACGCAAGCACAAAACAAGGAGGGGCAGCCAGGTCAAGCAGCCACCTCCGATAACATACAAAGGATCCAGAAACCGCTGCCTAAATTCGGTGCGGTAGCGCGTTTGGTTTACCTTTTAGCACCACAAGCCAACGACCAAAATATTATAGACCGCATTCAACCTATCATCGAAGCAGCACCAGGCGAATACATTCCCTCACTGAGTTTGGCTGGCGCGATGCAAGCTGCTGGTTTACAGGACGCACCAATTCGCAAAGTTTTTGGCGGCTGGAAAATTGGCGATTTCTATTTACCTGTTAATGCAGATGGCACTTTTAATATTCGTTTTTGGGCCGACCCTGCCGATAGTGAGGGCATCGGATTTTTCCCCTCAATTGCCTACGAGGAGATTTATACTGGTGCGGCCCAAAATGAGGTCTACCAGGAGAATTTAAAAAATCACATTGCCCTGATTGGGGACATCTCCAAACTGGGCAACGATTTCCGCTTGACAGCGCGCGGGCAGATGGCGGGCCTGGAAATTCAAGCCAATGCGATGGCAACTCTCATGGTCGCCATTGAAAAAGGACTTTTCCCATTGCGCGAAGCGCCACGTTGGCTGAACTTTTTGATTATTGCGCTTTTGGCGGCTCCCGCCTGTTGGTTTGCTACTACATTGCGGCCTCAATGGGCCTTCGGCGCCATGCTGTTGACTATAGTGGCTTATTCGCTGGTGAACTTATGGCTGTTTACCGACCACGCTTTGTATCTGCATTATGTAGCGCCATGCGTGGCGGTTTTTCTCACCACGATGGGCATTTTAGCCGAGCGCAGCCTGAGTGAAGAACGCCAGAAAAGTTGGATGCGTGCCCTGTTACAGCGCTCTGTTAGCCCGCAAGTTGCCAGCTATCTGGAAGCGCATCCTGAAAAGCTCAAACCTGGTGGCGAATTAGTGAATGCGACGGTGCTTTTCGCCGATGTGCGCGGCTTTACGGCCTTATCCAGCCGTTACGAAGCGCAATTTATCGTCGGCATTTTAAACGAATATTTACAGGCCATGACGGATGTGGTTTTCGCTTACGATGGCACCCTCGATAAATACATGGGCGATGGCATCATGGTGATTTTCGGCGCGCCACAACCTTATGAAGACCACGCTCGCCGTGCCGTCTGCGTGGCGATAGATATGCAAACTGCCATGGATAAACTGCGTGAAGGCTGGGAAGCGCGCGGCGTGCCGCAACTGAGCATCGGCATCGGCATCGCCACCGGCCCGATGATCGCCGGCAATACCGGCGCTATTCAGCGTATTGAATATACAGTTTTGGGTGATATTGTAAACCTTGGCTCGCGCATCGAAGGCTTGAATAAAGAGTTAAGCACCAAACTACTCATTCACGAATCCACTTATGCCTTTGTCAAAGACGAAGTTGAAGCGCGCGGCCCCTTGGCCGAGCACGTCAAAGGGCAAGAAAAAGATGTCATCGTTTACGAAATCTTGGGTTGGAACAAGTAATTCTCAAGCCCAACCGCGATAAAAGCGCCACTCCTGATTATGGGCGCCGGATAGTAAATCAGCATCGGAAACGCGATCTAAAGGCGTGAATATCACAGCGGGCGTGTAACTGGGATGGCAGTTGCGAAAGTGCGTGGAGCAGCGGCGGTCATCGTGTGGGCTGATAGTAGTTGTTGAAGTGGAAACCGTCGCGCTTTGCCAGCCATCCGAAGGATTGCGCGCAATAGCATGTGGCATTGTTTCGCGGTCACGCGCGATTTCGCCACAGGTTGAAATACCGGCGTGCCCTTCGGCGGCCTGCCATAATTCTAGAGCGCGTTCATAGCGCAAAACGCTGCCGGGACGCGGCGGCAAAGCAAACTCTTGCATTTCGGGTAACACAAAATGATTGCTGCGCACCGCCATCTCATTTCCTTCATGCCAGCGATGCGCCAGGCGCCGCGAAGTGCATTCAACAATCAAGCCGCGCGAGGCATCAGCGAACAAGAAAATCATGCCGAAGCCGTAACCGCCACCGCCTAAAAGATTGCGACTGATTAAATCATCCAGTGCCGGAATAATGTCATCTAAAGATTCGCATCTTTCGGCCAGATAACGCAAAACATGGCAATCGGTTAAAACGCAATCTTCGTATTCTTGCGGCACCACCGGCGAACCGGTGTTATTGGCCCCGGCCCAGTAGTTTTCAGTATGAACGTGAGCGATGCCGATGTTACCGATGTCATTGCCCGCTATATAACGAAAGCAACCATCGTTTTGCTTTATGTAAAGGCACTGCACTTCATCGCGCTCTTCGCGGTTCTTATGAAACAGCGTTTCGCCGGAAATAGTGCTTTCGCCAAGCGCAAAAAAAGAGGTGCAATCGCCGCCCATCAGTGGTTCATAGCCCTGCGCTTCAAAAGCGCTGACTAGTTCGCCACTTTGCGCATTAAAAAGCGGCGGCGGCACATATTCCTTGCCCCAAAAATCCGGCGGCAGGCAGTTGAGCGCCAGGATTTGCCGCACATCCAAACCCGCCGCATTTGCCAAAGCACGAGTTTCTTCCAACCAATGCGGCGCGATGCTTTCCAGAGCCGCGCCTAACCTTTCGGCGCGCTCATAAAATGCGGCTGTTTGACTGCTTTTTCCAGCGTGTGCCAGCGTGCGCGCAACGCGCTCGCTTAAAACTTGCTGTTGATGTTGTCCCAGCAGCACGCCGATTTCACTGGCGCTGCCAACTAAAAAAACGGGTTCGCCCATAGAGCATGAAGGATGCGAAAATAGAGCGCAAAAGTCAACCTAACTTTTGAGAATGTCCTGGCA
>DASWNL010000450.1:0-11188 GCA_036399215.1 Abditibacteriaceae bacterium | reverse complement strand
CAGGAGATGGCCGTGCGCGCCTTGCTTGATGCGCCAACCGATGAAGCTGTCAATATCTTGGCAAGCCACGTCCGCACCATCATGGCGGCGCCTTTTGAATCTGGGCCACGAAACGACTTATACACAATTGACTTTGGAAATGCAGATTACTTCCACCATCGCTCGCTGCCCGATTATTGGGCGTTATTGGCAGCGCTCATGCCGCATCCGGTTGCAGTTGATCTTGTGCGCGAGGTAGTCACGGGCGCTTTGCGCTTTGCGCCTCCAACGGATGGCAAGTTACAATCGCTTTTTAACTCCTTTCAAAACAATACATTTTATAAGCGGCATAATTTATTACGTGCGCTGCATCAACATGGGGTATTAAATTTCAATGTATTCCGTGCCGTCGCACGATATGAACCAGCCCTGGCCGTCTTTGACACCAATGTCCATAGAACTTATCTGCCGGACAGTTTTGAATACGCCATGAGAGAACACAATATGACATGGACGCGTGAAGTGGCCGCTGCTTTCACGCCGCAGGACATCGGCTTTGCATTAAGAAATTTCCGTGATCTCAAAGGCGCGTTTTATCTGCTCAAGGCTTGCGAACACGTCGAACGTCTGGGTGTGAAAAAACTGCTGCCAATGGATTATCAAGAGCGCGCGGAAACGGCGCTGGGGCGCATGGCGCATATCAGTGATTTAGAAGAAGGCGACGAACCCAATGAAATTGTAAAGCGCTTGCGCGAATTTAAACCGGAGACTTTGCAAGTGGTGCTGCCTGTCGCGGGCGTCGGGCAAGAGTTGGTGCTGCGCGCTTTGCATCAGGAAAAATTGCTGCCTTTGCTGCAACTGATAAAACAGATTTCCGGTTATGCGCCACATAAGAGTTTCCATGATTGGGATATTAAGAACAGTTCTGATGCTTCATCAGGCGTGCTTGATGTGCCGCAAGTGCGCGCCGTGTTGAACGAAGCTGATGAAGCAGGCACCAGGATGTTATTTAACGGCCTGAAACAATCAAAAATGGGGCTTGATAATACCATCATGTTGCTCGAAGCAGTTTGCGGTTGGAACCAGACAGAAATTAAAAAGAAGTTGGAAAAGCGCCATCAAACAGCGGTGAAAGCCTTCGGTTTATTGGCCTTGCGTGAGGGTGAATCTGAAACCTTTGAACGTTATTTATGGTTGCGCCGCTTTGCCAAAGAAAGCAAGCAGTTCGGCTCACAGCGCCGCGCGGCGGAAGCGGCAGCCGTAGAAGTCGCTTTGGCGAATCTGGCGCAAGTCGCGGGCTTTGCCGACAGCACGCAATTGGAATGGGCGATGGAAGCGCGCCTGGCACAGGGCGGTTCCGAAGGTAGTTCTAATCAGGCAACAGTTGGCGACTATCAAATAGAAGTGACTTTTGAAGGCGAAGAAGCACAGTTACTAATTCGCCGCGCCGGAAAAACTATCAAAACCGCACCGCCTGCCGTGCGCGCTTCAAGTGAATACACCCGCCTCAAAGAGTTGCAATCGCACCTGAAAAGCCAGCGGGCACGTTTCCGCGCCACGTTGGAAGAGATGATGGGGCAAGAGCGCGCTTTATCATCCGTAGAGATTACACGCCTGGCCAGTTTGCCCACCGCGCGTCCACTACTTTTAAAACTGATTTGGGCCGATGGCAATGGACGATTTGGATTATTCAACGACGATTTCTCGCAACTGCGCGATGTAAACGGTGAATGGTGGACAGCGCAGGACACACTGTTTTTAGCGCATCCCTTTGATCTGTTCGGCGCCGGACAACTGGCAGCATGGCAGCGCGTTTTGGTCAAACAACGTATGGTGCAACCGTTTCGACAGGCGTTTCGCGAACTCTATGTGCTAACGCCCGCCGAACGCGAAACGCGCACTTTTTCTAATCGTTTTGCGGGCCATGTCGTCGAGCCGCGCCGTGCCGCTCGTTTACTGGGTGGGCGCGGCTGGCGCTTAGATGCCGACGGCGAATTTTCCATCCCGGAAAAAGCCTTTCCTGGCGTTGGCTTACGCGCCTGTTTTGACTTCGCGGACATCGGCCACTTTTTCAGCGAAACCGATTCCATCACCAGCGATGCGGTTTACTTCATGCCTTCGGCTCGCCCTCGTCACTGGGACGGGCGCGGAAAAGACCCGCGAGTGCCTCTGGAAAACGTGCCGCCTAAAATCTTTTCCGAAGTGATGCGTGATGCCGATTTAGTGGTTTCTGTTGCGCAGTTAGGTGAGAGCGGCACGTTGTCCGGTGAGGCATTCGAGCGGCGCGGCGATGTGGTGCGCGCCCTGATTGAAGACCTGGGGTTGCCCGGTGTCAAGGTAGATGGACATTTCGCGCGCGTCCAGGGCCAACTGGCAAGTTATCGCGTGCATCTGGCAAGCGGCGTCATTCACATCGAACCCGGCAACTATCTGTGCATTGTGCCCGAACGTGGAAGCGCGCGTGAAAAGTTGTTCTTGCCTTTTGCTGATGAAGACGCGAAGATGAGCGAAGTTGTGTCAAAGATTCTACTGCTGTTGCGGGATGACAAAATTAAGGACGAAACGATTCTGCGACAAATTCAAGCTTCCCAAAGGTCGTAACGCTGAGCGTTCCTCAAAATATCAGGAAAGAAATATCATGCAGAATCATCTCTTTTTGAAACTGTTAATTGCAGGGCCATTGTTCCTCGCGGGAAGCATCGGCCAAGCCGACACACTGGCTTACTGGCGCTTTGAAAACGGCGAGGCCGGCAAGTTGGCGGCGGTTGGAACGGTCTCAGTCCGCGACACTGCTAAGGACAACGCTTTAGCCGTTGCCAGCGCCGAAATGCAGCCACTTTATACGGCAGATGTCCCTTTTGGCACCGTCCCGCAAACCGGGGCAAAGAACACAGTTGCTGCGGATTTTCGCGGGCGTAATGACTTTTTTATGCGCGAGCAAAAACTGAACGAGTTTGATTTTGGTCGCGCTGGTTCCAACGCCTGGACAATAGAGTTTTCGTTTCGCCTGCGGGATGGCAGTGGAGTGCAGCGCCTTGTTGGGCGCGATGGTAGCTCTTCCAGTGGGGAGCGGCGTGCGCCGATTCAAATTCTAACCGTGGGTGATGAGACAGGCGAGTCGTTCGATATTCGTCTTGAAATTTTAGATGGGGACAACACTTTTCAAGATGTGGTCAGTCCGCGCATTTATCGCACCGGGCGCTGGTATAATGTAGCGGCAACAGCCACCAACGACACCTTGAGCCTGTATGTGGATCAACTTGACGGCAAAGGCTATCGGTTAGTCGGTATCAAAACCATCAAGGGCGCCACTAATGCGACGCGCAGCGGATTTTCGGTGGGACGCGGTTGGTATGGCAATCCGACCGACTGGATAGACGGCAAAATTGACGAAGTGCGTATCAGCGATGTGGCGCTTTGGCCATCTCAATTCTTATTCGTTCCACCGGCGGGAATGGGCGTAATTGCACCTCCGCCCATTCCCGACCCGCAGCCGCAAGCGTTGAAATCCCCCCTGTTCTTCGGCGCCGACCCGCATGTGAGCCTCTTCAATGGCGAATACTGGATGTATATCACCGGGCGCGATCATGGCCCTGGCAACCCTTCATTTTTCGCCTATTCGTCTAAGGACATGAAAAGCTGGAAAGAGCACGGGCCGGTTTTACAGTTCAAGGATGTAAAATGGCTTGACCGGCGCGGGCGCGGCCCGTGGGCGCCGGGCGTGGCAAGTAAAAACGGAAAGTATTACTTTTATTATTCGGTTGGCCCGCAATCGGCAACGATGCCGGCACACATTGGCGTGGGTGTGGCCGATTCACCTGCCGGGCCTTTTGTGGATAAGGGCGCGCCGCTTCTTAGTGGCGGCAACGGCTTTGAAGCGATTGACGCCATGGTTTTCAATGACCCGGCATCCGGCAAATCGTATTTTTATGCCGGTGGCAGCGCCGGAGCCAAACTGCGTGTGTTTGAACTGAACCCCGACATGATTAGCTTTGCACGTGAAATTCCTGTTGAAACGCCGCCGCAATTTACTGAAGGCGCCTTTATGCACCTGCACAACGGCAGGTATTATCTTTCTTACAGTCACGGCTTCTATGCAGGCGCGAGTTATTCGGTGCATTACGCTACGGCGCCGACGCCTTACGGGCCGTGGGATTATAAGGGTGCGATATTGGTGAGCGATGAAACGCGCTTTGGCCCCGGACACCACTCTTTTGTGCAAGACCCTCAAAGCGGGCAATGGCTCATCGTTTACCATCGCTGGCAGCATCCAAAGGGCAGGCACCCCTTGCGCGCCGGGGGGCGCAGCATTGCTATAGAACCAATCAACTATGGCCCCAATGGCGAAATTCTGCCGATTAAAATGACGGATAATTGGATTCCCATCTTGGAATCGCGCGTGTCCGATCCACCCACGTCACAGGCCAAACTGCAAAACTCTTTGCCCTCTTTAGCATTGCTGTTTCCTCGCCTGCCCGTGGCTCCCGGCGTTGTAACCTTTAACCGATGACCTTCCGCGATAAAACTCTCACAGCTTGGTCGAATCTGGGACGGCGCAAAGTGCGCACGGCATTAACTTCGGTTGGTGTTGTAGTCGGAATTACAACGCTGGTTACGCTGGTTTCGTTAGCAACCGGCGTGCGCTTGCAGGTGCAACAGCAGTTCGCAAAAATCGGCTTAGATCGCGTCGTGGTGCGCCCGCCTTCAGCCAGTGGCGGCTTTGGCTTATTCGATTTTGGCGAACGCGGTAAGATCATCACACCCGCCGATGTCAAGCGCTGGAAAAGCTGGCCCCTTGTGCAGGAAGTAATTCCCGAAGTAGATATGCCGGACGGTGTGCAAGCACGTCTTATCTGGAAAGGCGAGTCAACCCCGGTGCGAATTAGCGGCGATAACCCGATGCGGCGCGGGCCGTTTGGCGACCCGCCCAAAGCTCTCGAAGGAACATTAGAAGTGTTGCAGTCACCAGGAAAAATTGTTTTAAGCCGTGGGTTTCTGCGCCATTGGAAAACCAAAAAAAAGGAGCGCAAAATTCTTTTGGGGCAAAGGGTCGAAGTGGAGATCAAAGCGCCGCGCGGCCAGAGGCAAAAGTATGGCTTTACCGTTATGGGCTTCTCTGATAGTAACGCGCCCCGTGTGCAAATTTCCACTGCCGACCGCCTCGCTATTAAGAACTGGTGGTATAACGAAAAAGACTTGCTCAAAACCGACGGCTACGACCTTGTTACTTTGCGCGCTGCCGATGTAAGTAGAGCCAAATTGCTTGTCTCAAAGTTACGCAAAGAAAAGCTGCGCGTTGAATCCATTGATGCCATTCTCGATGTCGCCAATCGCATCTTTTCGGTTATTACCTTAATGCTGTCCCTTGTCGGTGGCATTGCGCTCTTGGTAGCGAGCATCGGCATCGTCAACACCATGATTATGTCCATTTACGAGCGCACGCGCGAAATCGGCACGCTCAAAGCGATGGGTGCCTCGCGCGCCGACATTCGCTGGATGTTTATGATTGAAGCCGGTTTGATTGGCCTGTTAGGCGGTGTGGTGGGCCTGGTTCTCAGTTGGATTTTGAGCTACGCGCTCAATCATGGCGCCGTGTGGTATGCCACGCAGCGCAAGTTGCCCTTGCCCGACACGCTGTTTGTCATCACGCCACTTTTAGCCTTGCAGGCTATCGGCTTTGCCACGCTTATCGGCATCGTTGCCGGCCTTTATCCGGCTAACCGCGCCGCACGCCTCGATCCTTTAGCGGCCTTGCGGCATGAATGAAAAATTAACTCAATAAAGATTTATTTTTGGTTTGCGTTGGTTTTACTCCAGACTTCTTCTGCTTCTCGGCATTGCGTGCAGTAAAGCACTTCGGCATAGCGCTGTTTTTCTACAACACAGCCACCTTTGAATATCTGGCTTGAATGTGGAAATAAGGTTGACATAGCTTTGACGTAATTAAGGTCGGGTGGTGCAAAAAGGCCATAAGAGATGGGAACGACATCTTTTTGCAACTTCATTTCATGAACTTCGCATACTGTAATGGAAGTGGTTTCTTTTGAGGTAAGCGTTCGGGTGACAGAGTGATAATGAAGGACTTTAAGGCCGTAAAGGCCGACTAATGGAAGAACAGCTATCGTAACACGATGAATCAACTTCATGATTCTTAAGTATAGCTTTGTGGACTCTTCACTTAATTTTGCGAAAGATTTAACGCCGACGAAGGCAAATGCAACATCACACGGGTGCCGCCTTCGGAGCGAGTTTCAAGGGAAAGCGTGCCGCCTAAAATCGCCATCATGGCACCGTGTAAAGCAAGACCCTGGCCGCTGCCGCCGGTTGTGCCACCACCTGGATTTTGCGCGTGCGCGGCGTTCTCTAAGCCGATTCCATTATCTTCAATCATTATCTGCAAACCATCTTGTGCTGCTAAAGCAATGCGAATTTCAAGCGGTGTGCTCGCTTCTGCTGATTGGGCGTGACGGGCGGCATTGCGCAGGGCTTCGCGTGCCGCATAAAACAAAGTCTCCTGGGTTAGCTGTGGCAAACCACGCACTATGCTCTCAGCCTGCGCAGAGGTATCGAAAATAACTTCGTCAAAGTCGGCATTGTGCTCTTCCTGCGCGACTTGTTTAAGGGCTTCGATTAAACCCAAACGTGCCACAGCCGGTGTGGTGGCGCCGGGCATTTCACGCAAGAGGTTGGAGATTTCATGATGCGCCTGGCCCAACTGCTCCAAGGCTTCAGGTGGCGCATTTTGAAAGGTCAGCATAATAGCGTGCAAGCGTGGCAAAACATCATCATGCAAAACGCGCCGCGCCCGGCGATCTAACATCATGTTTTGCGCGAGGCGCTCACGTTGCAAACTCATCAAACGTTGGGCTAAAGCGGCACTGGCCTGGGTGTCTATTAAACGCTCGCCACTGGCGCGGGCGATTTCGATTTCTTCTTGCGTATAAAGGCCGCCATCATGTTTTTCGCCGAGCAAAAATACACCGATGAGGCCGCGCTCACTCCATAGTGGCACAGCCCAGACAATGCCGCCAGTTTGTGCCGGGTCAAGTGCAATGCACATGGTTTGCGGCGAGAGCTGCGGCAAGATTTCATCAAGAGGTGGCGCACCGACGCGCCGCCCTGCCGGATAGACCAAAGGCATTCCAACTAACGGCGCTAAGGAACCGACGGCGACTAAATAGGCCGCTTCAACACCTAAAATATCGGCACACAGCGCGCGAAAAGGTGCGTTGTCATCATTTGGTTTTTCAAGTTCGCCATCGTTATCGAGCAGTTGCTCATACAAGCCCTGGCTGGCAACGAAAGGGCGCAGTTGCGCCACATAGGTTTCGCGCTCTGCGTAGCCGTGCCATGAAAACAGGGCAAAGAAAACGCTGAGCAAGAGCATCGAAAGCAACAAAGGATAAACGCTGGGAACGGGTAATGCCCAGGCCAAAGCGACCAGAACGCTATAAGCCGCTGCTACGCTGACAATGTTACGCCACTGTCGCAAAAAGCCACGTCGCGGCAGGGTTTTCCCCGTGAAGATTTCATAAGAAACAATGGCTTTACCCATCAAGACGACGGCAACAGCAACTAAGGAAGAAATCAATAAATCGAAGAGCATTACCATTTGCGAAATGCGGCCTCGCATTTCGTTGAGGTCGTAAAAGTGTGCTTTCCAAACGATCCATAAAAGCAAGCCACCCACGCATAAACTGGCAAGCAACTGAACACCGGTTGAAGCCATGAGCCAGGGCCGGGCGCGGCGGCGCGCTAAATCATCTAACGCCTTGCTGGCACGCTGATTGGCCGGGCCAGTGCTATTCAAGGCATCAAGTGACAGGCAAAGGCAAATCAATAAATATAAGGGGCAGGCCACCAGCAAAAGGGGAATGCCGTAAAGCGATAATTGGTTGTTTTCACGATTAGCGACCTGAGCGAAAATGCGAAGCGGATTAACGACAAAGACCAGCGTTGCCAGTAAAAGGGCTAACGAAAGAGCTAAGAAAAAGCCGGCCCAATGGCGGCGCAGGGCAGGCAAAGCAACGCGCGTTTCACGGTTCCAAAAGCCCGCATACCACAGCATCAAAACATACCAGCCTAAGGGCAAAGCTAAAACACAAACCCAGCAGGCATACCACCACGAGCGAATGCCGCGAAACAATGCCTCCCAGGTATAATCCAGCGTCGCAGCGTGAATCAAAAAGAACGTGCCGCCCAAAAGCATTCCCGTTCCGGCCAACATGGTGCCCCAGGCACGTCGCTCGGCATTGAGCCAAACCGTTAAGCCCAGCCACAACAGGATAATGGTGTTGAACAGTGATGTAGCACCCAATCCCCAATCAAGAAAAAGGTCGGCAATGGTTAAGGGTGTGTTAGGCATGAAGGCGTATTACTTCGGGTTAAATAGTAGTGCGCTTTGCCGAAAGCACGCTTAAACCTAACAAACCGATAGCGCATAAAATGGCGCTGAGCAAAACGCCCACGCCGTCGGCGAAGCAGTTGATGCGAAACATATTCTGATAATCGTGGGCGACAAGCAAAGCATGACCGCTTTTGCCGGCGCGGACTAAATCTTCCCAGCGGCTATAGGCGCGGTTCAAAGCGCCCCAATCTTGCAGAACATAATAGCCACTTACTAAAGCGCCGATAAAACCAGGAATAACTGCAAAAAGCAATAGCGAGATTTTTAATATCAAAGCTCCCATGGTTCCCATCCTCTTTCGCCTTTAACGCGCGGGGTGCCATTATCATCCCATTCGATAAGACGCCCGGCGCGCAGGATTAAAGTCGCTCTGGTGCGAGCAACCTTTTCATCGGTTGTGGTGTCGTTGAGGCCCCATGAAGTGTAAATCTGGCCATTGACGCGACTGATGGTGCGCTTATCGCGAAAGCCCATCTTGGCGGCGATTTGTTCGTTGGTCATGCCGCGCGCCAACATTTGTGCAACTGCTTGCTCGTTAGGTTCGAGCAAAGCTAAGGGCGATTGCTCGTCCTTGCGCCGCACTTCCTGCACGCGTGATTCGATTTCGGGGTCAATAAAAGAGCGCCCGCCGTGTGCGTCTTTTAACAATGGCACAATCATCTGTGGCAATAGGAAATTCGATTTGCGAACGTAAGCATAATGGCTAAGAATGCCGCTGCGCCGGAAGTCGCGGTAGTAAGCGTCATCATCTTGAATCGAATAAAACACAACCGGCAAGCGTGGAAACTCGCGGCGCAGGGCAATGGCGGCTTCAATGCCGTTCATTTGCTCGGCTAACTGCACATCCATGAGCACCACATCGGGCCGTGCAGTGCTTTCTTCCAAACAATAGCTCAAGGCTTTTTCGCCGCTATCGCACGAAAAAGCAATCTTCACTTCGCCTGTGGCTTCCAGGCCTGCGATTAAAGCCGGGCGCAGTTTTTCGTTGTCTTCGACCAGCATCGTTTGCAACATAAGAATACCTTTCGTTGCGCTATTTGGTTCTTCTTTGAGTTTTTATTTTCGGGCGCTTTGTATTTTCTCACAAGCACTCAGGTGTTGAAAAAAATGGTTTCAAAGGGCGGAAGCGAGAAGAATGATGCGCCACAATGAGCTTTGAAATTAGGAAGACCAGGGAGAATTATGACAAAGGCAATTGGCGAATTGGATCGGCTGTTACGTGGCGAAACCACAAAGACTGAAAAACTCAAGCGCGGCATTTTAGATGTGGATGCCAGTGGGCTGGCGGTTGTGATTTTAGTGCTGGGCCTGTTTTATGGCGCGTGTATGGGCAGTTTTGGCATCGCGCAACGGGGCCTGGCTGCTGTGCCGCAATTGATTGCGACAACCGGCAAAGTGCCGCTCTTGTTCTTGCTGACTTTAATCGTCACCTTTCCTTCACTTTACGTGTTTAATGCTCTGGTTGGCTCGCGCTTGACTTTGACTTCCACGCTGCGCCTGATTGTTGCAGCGATGGCCATCATGCTGGCGGTTTTATCGTCACTCGGCACCATTGTAGCGTTCTTTTCAGTCAGCACCAACGATTACTCTTTCATGCTGCTCTTGAACGTGGTGGTATTTTCGGTTTCGGGCTTTCTGGGCATGAAGTTTTTGTTGCACACGCTGCATCGACTGACCATCGCGCAAAATGCGCAGGAGTTTACGGCGCAAGCCACTCAATCTATTACTCAACAAGCGCCACAGCCAGAAACAAGGCCAACCAACCAACACCCGCTTCAACATTCAAGTCAACATCCGAACCAACAAGGCGCACTGGACAAAGTGCAAAACCAGGCGATTTCCGCTAACGTTACCACCATTTTTCGCATCTGGATTGTAGTCTTTGGTTTGGTCGGCGCTCAGATGGGTTGGGTATTACGACCTTTTATCGGCACCCCAAGCAGGCCGTTTTCTTTGTTTCGCGAACGTGACTCTAACTTCTTTGAAGCGATTTTTAACACGATTGCTCGAATGTTGCATTTATCGGCAGGTGGCTAAACAATGGAGCGGCTTCTATAATGTCCGAATCAGTTTTGCGTTTTGAAACAACACTGCGGGCGATGATGCGCGGAGGGGATTTGCCCCTCCGCCAGATGGCTTGCTTCGCTTTGGCTGGCAGCACCCTTTATGGCGCGCTCATGGGCACCTATGGCGGCTTTGGCGGGCAGTTAAGCCTGCTACAGATGCTGTTCAGCGCACTTAAAGTGCCCGCCTTGCTTTTGATTACAGGAGCTTTATGCTTGCCGGGTTTTTTCGTCTTGAACGCCCTGCTGGGCTTAGCCGACGATTGGCCGCAGGCACAACGCGCCTTAATTTTAACGCAGGCGATTTTAGCGATTGTTTTAGCATCGCTCGCCCCGTTTACGCTGCTATTTTATGCGTCGTCCAATCATTACCCGGCAGCGATTTTATGGAATTTTTTGATGTTCGCTATCGCCAGCATAACGGCGCAAAATGTGTTGGGGCGACTTTATGCACCGTTGATAGAAAAAGACACGCGCCATCGCGCCATGCTGCGCTTATGGCTGACGCTTTATGGTTTTATCGCCGTGCAATTTGCTTATACCCTGCGCCCTTTTATTGGCAATCCTTCACAACCTGTTGAGTTCTTTCGCAATGGTGCCTGGGATAATGCTTATGTCGTCATCGGCAAGATGATTTGGAGATTACTTGGTGGGTGAATTTACAACTTGCGAATTTCAACACCTGTATAGTAGTGCTGCAAAATCTGTTTGCAATTCCAGCCTTCGCGGGCGTGATTTT
>DASWNL010000449.1:0-4823 GCA_036399215.1 Abditibacteriaceae bacterium | reverse complement strand
AGATGGTAAGCCGTTTATCATTCTCAACGAGGCTAAAGCTCAGAATGCAAACCTTCTGCTTCGCGGTGAAGTGACACCCGAATCGAAAGTGCAAATCTGCATCGATGAAAAATCTTACGCAGCCAAAATCGAAGAGCAGATGTGGAGTATTGAAATTCCTGCTGCCCGGTTAAGTGAAGTTCTTATTGTTGCGACCAAAGGCATGACAACCACAAAAATCGCGGCAAGTGAGGGTTATTCGCATCAAAAATAGAAGCGGCTCCCTGCCCGCTCTTGTAGTAGCCGAACGCTTTGCCTCTTTTGTGCTTCCAAGTCACATATGGGCAAGCGGCGGCACTTTCTATTTTCTTTCGCGGGCGTAGCGGCATTATTGCTTTTCGTTTGCGGTTTCTGGCCGCGCGGCGTGGCGATAGAAGAAGGCGAAGCGCAAGAGATTCTGAAAGTTTGGCTGGCCGCCGATTACCGGCAATCAAGCGACGACCCTGCCTTGCGCGGGCCATCGGCCCGCACAATTCCTCTGGCTTCAGCAAGCGAAACAGGGCTGATAACTTTTACGCATTTTGAAGCGCGCCGCCCTTTTATTCGGCCTTCGGATGCAAAACATGCCGCCTTGGTGCGTGTTGAAATTGCTTATGCCGGCAGCGTCCCCACGGAGGGCGAAAACATCCGTTATTTTTTGCTGGCGCAGAAAGAAAACGAAGCCTGGCAAGTGCGCCGTGAAATCGGCGAAAGCGCTTATCGCTGGCGGCTTAGCTGGTAGCGTTGGCCGTCACTTCTTCCTCAACCGGCGCCGAAACCAGCTCCACAAAGCGCAGTGTTTCATCGGGGTTGTCGTCGTGATACCAATCTTCGTGTTTTGACC
This sequence comes from Abditibacteriaceae bacterium, assembly GCA_036399215.1. Lineage (GTDB taxonomy): Bacteria > Armatimonadota > Abditibacteriia > Abditibacteriales > Abditibacteriaceae > DASWNL01. The sequence continues at coordinate 3,961 of DASWNL010000449.1, read as the reverse complement.
ACCGACTACAGGCTAAACACGCGGTATCACGCCATTGTTTGCGGCAGGCCGGACATTGGCCGCGCGTGTCGAAGGTGTGCCAGATGTGGCCACAGCCGGGATGACAGGCCCATAAGTCATGGCGTCGCGGTTTCCATTTGCACTTCGGACAGAAGATTTTCATAAGATTCATTGTAACGCGCGGCGCATTCACTGAAAGCCGCTCCGGGCAACTCCTGTTAGAATAGTTTCAGCCCGGAATACGGGCCGGCGGCGCGGGGCGACACGTTGAGGGCGTTGGGCAACGCAGCACTTGCCGCCGAAATTTCAGGAGGCAGGCTTCATGTCTGTAAATAACTACTTTTTCACCTCGGAAAGCGTAACCGAGGGCCATCCCGATAAGATGGCTGATCAGATTTCCGATGCCGTTCTTGATGCCATCATCGGCTCCGACCCCGCTGCCCGTGTAGCGTGCGAAACCTTTTTGACCACCGGCCTGGTTTTAGTCGGCGGTGAAATTACTACCAAAACTTACGTTGAAATTCCGCAAATTGTGCGCAAAGTAGTCAAAGACATCGGCTACACGCGCGCCAAGTTCGGCTTCGATTATTTAACCGCGGGCGTTATGACCGCCATCGGCCAGCAGTCGCCGGATATTGCCCAGGGCGTCAACGAAGCTATCGAAGTGCGCGAAGATGCGCAGGACGATGACCCCTTGGATAAAGTCGGTGCCGGTGACCAGGGCATGATGTTCGGCTTCGCCGTGAATGAAACACCGGAACTGATGCCGCTGCCCATTCAAATGGCGCACAAATTATGCAAGCGCCTTGCGGAAGTTCGTAAAAACGGCACGCTGCTCTACTTGCGCCCAGACGGCAAATCGCAGGTGACAGTGCGTTACGAAAACGACAAGCCGGTAGCCATTGATAAGGTGCTGATTTCCACGCAGCATCGCCCGGACATTGATCAAAAACAGATTCAAGCCGACCTGATTGAACACGTTTTTCAACCCACGCTCGGCGAGTGGTGGAATGACAAAGTCGAAGTCTTCGTCAACCCGACGGGTCGTTTCGTTATCGGTGGCCCGCAGGGAGATGCCGGTTTAACCGGACGCAAAATCATCGTGGACACTTACGGCGGCATGGGCCGTCACGGCGGCGGCGCTTTTTCGGGCAAAGACCCCACAAAAGTAGATCGCTCGGCTTGCTATATGATGCGTTATGTCGCCAAAAACGTCGTCGCTTCGGGGTTGGCTTCGCGCTGCGAAACGCAAGTCGCTTATGCTATCGGCAAAGCGCATCCGCTTTCGGTTTATGTGAATACTTTCGGCACCGGCCAGGTTTCGGATGAAGCGATTGCTAAAGCGATTCAAGAAGTTTTCGATTTGCGCCCGCGCGCCATTATTCAACACTTAGATTTGTTGCGCCCGATTTATCGCAAGACAGCGGCGTATGGCCACTTTGGCCGCGAAGATGCGGATTTCACCTGGGAAAAGACCGATAAAGTCGAAGCCTTGAAAAAAGCGGTTGGCTAAATCTTTAAAATAGAACGCGGAGCCAAAAGCTTCGCGTTCTATTTCATTCTGGAGAGTTGAAATGTTTCGTCCTCTTGTTTTGTGTGCATTCGCTCTTGTGATTTGTCATGCGGTTCAGGCGCAAAGTTGGGAATTGCCGCCGGACGCGCAAAAGATTGTCGAAAAAGCCAAATTGGGCAAACCGTTGACGCCAAAAGAGATGGCGCGCCTCCAACAAGCGCTCGAAGCCGCACAAAAACAGGCGCTGCAAAATGCTGCTAAAAGCGCAACACCGTCCACGCCAAAACAGCGCCCCGGCGCCAAAGACAGCGATCCACGCCTCAAATGCACGGTTATCGTGGATTACAGTCTGAAATTGGAAAAGCCGCAGGAAGGTCAAACCTGCGATGGCAAGCGCACTGAGAAATGGACGCAAATCACGCAAATCAACGGAGGTTTTTCCGCCAAAGGCCAACTGCGCCGCTTTCAACCCGGCGGCTTGCAAGGTGACGAAACGATTCTCATTGGGCTTGATGGCGGCGCTAAGGGCAGTGGCATAACAACCATCACCGGTGGTGGCTCGCATAAAGCCGATACAGGGGGCACATCCTGGACAATGGGCAAAGTGCAAGGCGTTTTAACTTTGCGCGCTTTTCCCTCGCGCGGCGACCGCATGACCGGCGAATTTGGCTTTCAACCAACGATAAATGGCCGCGCCTGGGCCAAAGATGGCTGCACCGAAGAAGAAACCAAAGAAACCTTCGATGTGCCTTAACCAGTAGGCGCCGTCGGTAACTTTCTGCCCTCGTTTGCTAAAGAGCAGTTCGATACTAAAGCCAACATCAATTACGTCCAGCAAGCGCAGGCCATGGCGAAAAAGTTTGGCTTTGCAGTGCCGCCGCTAAGTGCCGAGCAAAAAGCGCAGATGGCCCAAATGGCACAGGGCTACAAAAAATGGACTGACGAGCGTTTGTGCGATTGGGGCATTTCGCGTGATGCGTTTCGCAAAGGCTTCGTATCAGGCCAACCCTTTCGTGTGACGGGCACCGGCAGCGGCAGTAAAAAGTTGCAAGACGGCACACAAATTAGTGGTCGCCTGAGCCTGACGGTTGTAGTCGGCGAAGTGCCGCCGCTGGAATTGGTAGTGCGTCCGCAGCATTATGAAACGTGGATGCCGGCTGGCGGAAGCAACGAAAAAGCCGCCGGCAATACGTTAGGCATCAGCGCGCATTTGCTGACTAAAGATGGCAAAGCTCCACCGGCTCTGGTCAAAGCGCAGCAGTTTAAATTTGAGTTGCTGGATGTCTCCGACGAGCCGGGCGTGTGCCTCAATCAACCCTTGCAAAACGCCACGCGCGACCCCGATTTGAAATTTGAAAGCGCAAAGAACCCCGGCATGGATGTGAAGGATAAAACCGTTATCACCCGCGCGCCCGACATCGCGGCGACGGCGGTAATTTCCTGTTTCGACTGGGGCGCGTTCGGCAAGCTTAAAGTCACCGCCGAACTTGAAGATGGTCAGCAGCTCATTGGCTATTTAGCAGGCAAAAAAGGCGTCACCGAAATCTTGGTGCCCAAGCGCGCTAAAGATTCCAAAGTGGCCGATGCTTGGAAGCAGCTCCGGCAAATCAAAACCCAGAGCGACCAAGACGATAGCGAGAAGCAGGCCGGCAACCAGAACGATGGCGACGGCCTGACGCTGTATGAAGAGTATCGTGGTCTTATAGCGCGCGGCACCCATGTCTCGCTGAATCCGAATAAAAAAGAAATCGTGGTCGCCAACCCATCCGGCGCAGCCGCGCAGGGGGCGCTTGCACTGTTTCAAAAAGCCTCATCTGGCATTGAAGTCGTGGAAGTTAAAGACGATGAGTTGCCGCAAAGCCGTCAAGTGAATCTCAACTATGGAACAGCCAACGGCGGTGCGCAGCATGGCTTGCGCCTGGTGGAGGCCGGTCTCGCCACAGGAACTTCTATCACCACCTATGGCAGAGCGATTCACGTAAATGATCCCGGCGGCGCCACGCAGCCAGCCATGAAATCGCCGGTGGAATGCCTGGAGTTGCGCTTGAATGCACAATACATGGCCGCTTTGATTGACCCAACAGTGACCGCCGCTTCCCGTAAAAGTATCCAGGACACAATGGAGCCGACTATCGCCCATGAGTTGGCGCATGGTTTAGGAGTGCAACATCATGGTGACAATCAGCCGTTCTTCGGCGTGACAGCCCAAACCTATAACACCACACAGGTCTTCGATGAAAACGGTCAACCCATTACGCAGAGACCGCTGGTCATCGAAAAGAATAGTGTAGGCTTTCCCCAGGGCGATGCAAGTGGCGACGTCAACTGCTTGATGTGCTACAACGCTCTATAACAGTTGGCGTTCGGACACCCCCACTTCCAGCATATTTTACAAAGTGACATCGCTGCCCCCCGGTAATACGTTTTGTGCCAGCCCCAGAGGCACTG
>DASWNL010000448.1:0-1847 GCA_036399215.1 Abditibacteriaceae bacterium | reverse complement strand
TGCCGAAGCCCGCACCGGTGAATTTATAAAGATGCGGCGTAATCTGCCACAAATGCGGCACGGCGCTGGGCTGAGAGACAATGTCGGCGTCCTCGACATGATAGTTCATGTCCCAGCCGCGCAAGTAGAGTGTGGTCAGCGATTTCAGCTTCTCCCGATAAAGCGAAAGCTGCTGTAACGGATTCTCGACAACCGGGCCATGTGAGGGGAAAAGGCGGCGCGGCACGAATCGCTCGACGGTGAAGGCGCTGGAATAAAGCGCATATAATCCAGCGCCGTAACCATAATCCCACTCGCTGTCGAACCAGGTGTGCAGCAGGGCATCGTTTAACATCAAATCGCCGGAAAACGCCAGCCAGCCCTCAGCGCCGCGCAGCAGATAAGTCATCGAACCGGGGCTATTGCCAGGCGTGCTGATTGTCCAGAACTCATAGCCGCGCCATAGAAATTCATCATATTTCGCAAAGGCGTGATCCACCTGAATCGCTTCTCGCGGCGGGCGCAGATAGGACGCGCCGTAGCAGGTGAAGGCATCCTCAAGCCCAGGTTTGCTCTTGCGATAGCGCAGCGGATTCTCGAAGAAATCTCGCTCATCTGCCGGCGCCGCGACCTGAGCACCTGACTCCATCAGGCGCTTTGTATTCTGGCATTGCTCGCGGTGATGATGGGTAAACAGCACCCACTCGACGCGACTGACGCCGATGTCTGGAAGAGCATCCAGCACGCCGCCATCACCAAAGTCAATCAGTAAGGCCGCATCGCCCCGGCGTAGAACATAAACATTACAAGTGTCGGTAAAGCAAAAGAGATTCTCTTCGAGTTGTTGCAGACGCGGATCGGCTGATAGCATAAGATGGCCATTTTACGGTCACGAATTTGATTGCGCACTGCATCGGTGGCAATCATCACTTCGCTTGTCAGCACACGCCCTTCGGTATCAATGCGCGGCAAGAGGCGTTGTGAAATCACGGCCTGTAGTTATGCCGCCAACTGCGTAAGAACTTGCGGCTGTTGGTCGCCAGGAAAGGTATCAATAATGCGGTCAACTGTGCCAACGGCGTCATGTGCCAATGGCCTCAATCGTGTGCAGAGTCGCTATAACGAGATGTCCTGTTTCGGCGGCAGTAAGCGCTGTCGAAATTGTATCTAAACTGCGCATTTCGCCAACACCGATGACATCAGAATCTTGCCGCAAAATATGCAATAAGGCGCGGCCAAACGATGGTGTGTTTAAACGGTCTGAAATTACTTCGCCGGGCTACCCGTCTCTTCAACCAGTGTGACCCAACTTAAATCGGCGTGATTACTTTCCAGTGCTACGGGTTCATTGCCGACAACAACGACTGAATCTATGATGGGATTATCGCTCTTGAAATCAAAGGTGTTATTGGCTTGATCAGCAATGGTGACACCGCGCAGCGTTACATTTCCCGGCGATGCGAAACCTGCCCGCAGGCGATAGCGACCCGGCGCGGCGCGAAACTGAAAGCGAGAGTCTCTGGATAGACGAACTCCGTCTCGGTTGAGGGCGCCATTAACCCAGTGCATATCGAAAGTATGAGTTGGTGCCTGTGGGAAGAAACCGTAGCCACTCTCTTCCCTGTAAACATCTGCCGCCAACACAGGCGTAAAGCGGCGCACACCACCTAATTGCAAGGTGCCGACATGCTCTTTGGTTCCGAGATCAAAAAGATAGGCACGCAGTTTTTCCTGTCGTGCCAATTCGGCTTTGCGCTGCGTATCGTCACGCCGCGCTTGCTCCATGAGCGTGTTCACAGCATTCAAATCGGCGACTTCACGAATGTAGAGTGGGAACTCTGTAAGCGTTTGCTCATTGGCTATGCCAC
>DASWNL010000447.1:0-10501 GCA_036399215.1 Abditibacteriaceae bacterium | reverse complement strand
AAGAAGTGTTGCGCAACCAGGTCACGTTCGATTACATTGTCCGCAACGGCCTGTGGTATCGGGAGGGCATTGCGGCTTACTATGCCAGGGCAACCCGTTTGGCAGGCGATGACGTGAATTTCGCCGCCGCCGCCATCAATTTTCCACGCGATTCCATCGAAGTCAAAGCCAACTGGGTGGTCATCGCCGAGAAGGATAAAGCCCGCTACCACTGGAACTACAACGCCTCTGGACAACTGCTTGGCCTGGTCGCTCTGCATATTATCTCCAAGGATCTGCCGAACTGGTTCTGGTGCACCTTTGAACATGTGGACAATCCAGGTCGGGGCGATTACATCGGCATCCACGACAGCTTCGGCGCTGAGCCGGCGCATACACCCTCTCATACCGATTCTGGAAGCGGAACGGGGAAGTCCCCATTGGGACAGCCTTATCCTGCTGAGAAGCTCTCGCCTCGTGTGCTGGCTCTCTTTGAAGCAAGTGGCTACACAGGAGAGTGGGCGAGCCAGTGGAAGAACTACCGCCTGAAAGGTTCCCAGACTGACTTTACCGATACGTCGGGGCGTCCTCTGCTACTGGGGAACTCGGTCACCGAAGAAGGCTTTGTTCCGACGGCCTCGTGCATCACATGTCATGCACGCGCGGCTGTTACGGCCCAAGGCGACTCCGCGTTTCCCATTTTTGGCGAGCAGAGCCTGTTGCCTCTGGACGGGGATATGGCCCAGACTGCTATTACCTATAACGGACGCCCGGTTCCCGACTGGTTCTTCCGCTTCAACGGCCAGGGGGCTCAACTACTCAACTTGCAGACTGATTTTGTGTGGGCGATCGCTTTTAAAGCTAACTCTGTGAAGCCGGCGACTAAGCGTTGAGCCGCGAGAACCTGATTTAGGAGAACCTGAATCATCACGGCCCCAAGATGTCAGGAAATTCTGACATCTTGGGGCCGTGCTGATGCTGGGACAGGGGCAGAGAGTAAGCCCGTCCTGTTGACCAAGTCGGCAACACGCAAGGAGATATTCCGATGACGCCAGAGAATGAAAATGCGCAGAATCCCGTAGAGAATCTTGACCAGTCGGCGGGATGCTGGGCCTGTGGTGAAGACCCAGCCGGCAAACTGAAGCAGATGTTCGTTGACATCGTGCAGACGCGCCGCATCCAGCAGGGGCAGTCGCCTGCCATGCGACCGGTCTTTCGCAAAGTGCATGGCGTGGCCTACGGGCACCTCGAAATGCAGTCAGACCTGCCGGATGAACTGCGAGTGGGAGTCTTTGCTTTGCAGAAGTTACCGGCCTGGGTGCGCTTCTCCAGCGATGCTTCGCCGACAGACCCCGATCTGCGCAGCACCTGCGGCATCGGTATCAAGCTGTTCGACGTGCCGGGTGAAAAACTGCTGGGTGACGGCGCCACGCAGGACTTTCTGATGCAGAATCACGATGTCTTCTTTGTGGATACTGCAACTGACATGTGCGAGTTCACCAGGGCCGGTGTGGTCGAGGGGAACTACGATCCTTACATCCACACTCATCCTGTTACAAAGAAGATTCTCGCGTCCATGCAACAAAAGGTTGAACTCAGCGTGCTGACGGCAACCTACTGGAGCGTCTTGCCCTACGCTTTTGGCGAAGGGCGTTTCGTCAAATACAAGCTGGAGCCGGAGCAGGCGCATGATAGTGAGCCGCCGAGCGATGACCGCGATTACCTGGCCAGTGATCTGGCACGGCGCTTGTTGGGAGGCGAAGCCCGCTTTCGCTTTATGGTGCAGTTTCGCACTGGAGATATGCCTCTGGATCAAGCCACTGTTCTCTGGAGTGAGCAGGAGAGTCCGCCCCTTCATATTGCCACCCTGGTTCTGCCGCGCCAGGATGTTTGCGCCATGGGGCAGGCGGCCTACGGCGAGAACCTCGCCTTTAATCCCTGGCACGCTCTGCCGGAGCATGAGCCGCAGGGTAGCATCTCCGCCGCGCGCAAAGTCGTCTATGCGGCCAGTGCCGACGAGCGGCGCAACGCCAACGGCATCACCACGCGAGAGCCGGATGCGGCCAGACCGGCAGCGGCGCTACCGGAGATCACTGATCGTTGCATCGTCAAAGCGGCGATTCATCCCGCAATTGGAGTGGCCCGCATCGGCAGCAGCCAGGAGGAGTTCTTCCTCGGCCCTGAAGTTACCGATCCCCATCCAGAAGAGCCTGGCTTTTACCGGGACGGCACGGGTGCGCTCAAGCGGCAGGCGGCGCGCTTTCGCGTCTATGGCCTCAATGCCGAGGGGCAAGTCGTGGCAGAGTTGACGGACCAGAACGCCCAGATCAGGTGGTCGGTCCACCTGGCCAATAAGAAGTCCTCGTGGTATCAGTTTCAACTGGCTCTAGATATTCCAGAGGCTGCCTCGGCGCCGCCCTCGCTGCTGCGCAATGCGGCTATCACCGACCGCTCCCAACTGACCACTGATCCGGGGCCGCGCCACATCAAGGGCACCAGCCAGCACGGCGGGCACAAGCATATCTTCGACACCGGCCAGTTCATGGGCAAAGCGGTCTATCTGGGAGAGCTGCGAACCGATGAGGCGGGGCGACTGATCGTTCTGGGCGGGCGCGGCGTTTCGGCTTCTTATGATGGCAGCCGGGCCGTCACCTTTGCCAACAACGAAGGCTGGCACGATGACACTTCCGATGGGCCGGTGACGGCCAAAGTCCTTTATGAAGGTCAGGAGTTGAAAGTGGACCCGGCCTGGGTCGTGGTGGCGCCGCCGAATTATGCGCCGATGCAAAAATCGGTGCGCACCATGTGGGATCTGATGCGCGATGTGGCCATTGGCGCCGGCCTTCTGCCCCAGCCGGTGCGTCCCTCGTTCGACACCGACATCCGCCCGCTCTTCGAGCGCCTCTCCCGGCTGCAATGGGTCAACGCCGGCTTCGCCGCAGCGTTTGGCTGGCAGGCTCCCAACGATTTTACAAGGCCGGAGTGGATGGAGCGGCTCGCCAGTCCCTCGTCCGACAGCAAAGAGATGCGCCGCACCCTTGCCAATCACTTCCGGGATTATGAGCGCGACGCTTGGTCGCCGACGCCCTGGCCCTGGAACTATGGCGATGCCATGAACGTGCCCCCGCCGGACACGCCGCGCCAGAATGTTGCCCTGACCAGCACCCAGCTTGGCTTTTTGCAACAGTGGGCGGAGGGCGATTTTGAGGCGGACTATGATCCAAAGCGCCAACCGCCGCGAACCCTGGACGAAGTGCCGGTGTCCGAGCAGGGCGACATGCTGGATCGGGCCGCTCTGGACTACTGCCTGGCGGATGCGTTTCATCCCGGCTGCGAGATGACCTGGCCGATGCGCAGTGCCACGCTCTATATGGCACCGTTTCGGCTGCTGCACGCTCCAGCGCGCTGGAAGGAACCGGAATATGGCGCTGCTTTGATTCAGGATACGCTGTCGCTCGCGGATGGCCCGCTCGGCCCTCAGGTGCCGGGCGGGGTTACACGCTGGATGGCTTTACCCTGGCAAACGGACACGGCGAGTTGCCGTTCTGGCTACATGAAAACCTATGACCCCTATCTGCCGACCTTTTGGCCGGCCCGTGTGCCGAACCAGGTGTTAAGCCGCCAGAACTACGATATTGTGATGGACGAGGCGCGTCCGCTGGGAGAACGGCTGGCGGCCTTTGCCAACCGCGCCGCCTGGGCACGCCGCCTGGGCGGAAAAAACTATACCGACCAGATCAACAACATGATTGAACGCTTTGGCGAGATGGGAGTTGTCGAGGTGCAGGCAGGCCCCGGCGACAGCGAGCACTTTCCGCCAGTGATGGAAGTGGAGCATCTGGCGCCGCGCCACACTCCTCTCCTGCTCCTTGCGGAAGCGGCTGGGCCGGTCGTGAGTGATCGCGCTCTGGAACAGGAAGAGATGGTGGATAACGTAGATCTCACTACCATTGAAAAGGTGCGTCGTTTTCCTCACGGTCTCCGGCGTTGATGCCCATAGCGTTAGATGCTCACAGCAAAAGCGAGTAAGTCGGAACTTATCTCGAAAACAGCCTCTCTGGAAACCGAGATTTTGATCGTCGGAGGCGGGCCGGCGGGTGCCACAGCCGCTCTGAACTTGGCCCCGTTGCGCCGCGTTTTGCTCGTCGAACGTGAGGCCGTGAGCAGACTGAGGATCGGAGAATCTCTCGTGCCCGCCGCCCGCCGTCTGCTGGCCGATATGGGATTGCTGGAGAGCTTTCTGCAGGAAGGGCACCAGCCGTGGTTTGGTAAACGCATGGTCTGGGGGAACCCAGAGTTGCAGGAGGTTGACTTTTTGCGCGACCTCGACGGCCCCGGCTGGCATCTCAACCGAGCTCGCTTTGAGCAATGGCTGCTTGACCAAGCCCAGGAGGCTGGTGCGACTCTCCTGAGACCGGCGACGCTCGATACGCTGGAACACGATGGACACAGATGGCGGGTGCGTCTCCAGACCGCGAGCGGATCACGGCTGCTCACCGCAGATGTGGTTCTTGATGCCGGGGGAAGAGCCGCCCCCGTCGCCCGCAAACTGGGCCTGCACGCCCGAAGAAGCGACCGGCTGATTTGCCTCTGGGGATATGGTCGTGACACACAGGATTGCGGTCGCGGATTGACCTATGTGGAAGCGGTTGCGCAAGGCTGGTGGTATACCGCTCCTCTTCCGGGCTGCCGGCGCGTCCTGGCCTTCCATACCGACGCCGATTTGCCCGCCGCCCGCACCCTGCGTGAGGAGCAGAGCCGCCTCGACGGGCTGTCCGGTGGCATAACAGCCACAGGGGAACTGGCGCGGCTACTCGCGGACGTTGGGTTTGCGCCGGAGCCGGAAAGAGGAGTGACTGCCGCCCACAGTGCGCATTTGGAGTCACCTGCGGGGACGCTTGAGAAGACGGAGGGATTCTCAGGAGCGAGTGCGGCGTGGCTGGCTGTTGGGGACGCGGCTCTCAGCTTCGACCCCCTGTCCTCTCAGGGGCTGCTCAATGCCTTATTCACCGGCCTGGCAGCAGCCCAAGCCGTAGATAGTCACCTGGAGGGAGATGACAAAGCGCTTTTGAACTACTCCGAACTCATTGAGGGCATTGGGGAGGCTTACCGGCGTCACCTGAGCCTTGCTTATGAGGCTGAGATGCGCTGGCCCCAGGCTCCCTTCTGGCAAAGGCGTCATCTGTAAATGCTTGGCTGCTGAGTCCCATGTCATAGTGGATGCACCTTGCCTGTCATGGTGCCACGTGCGCGTCTGCGCCCAATGCAGTGTCCTTTATAATGCGGTCTAACGACCGGAGAACGGCGACGGGCACAGATTGATCTCGACCGAGATAAGGGGGCCGGCCCATCTTTTGTAGGAAAGTGAAGTGGCAACAACCCTGTCTATCATAGAGGCGTTCTTCGCATCCCAACGATTCGTGTTTGAACGTTGGGGTCCGAAGTTCTACCCAAAGGGACATTGGGGGCTAACGCCCATGATTTTGCCAGCGGATGTAGAAATAGATGACGTTCTCATTGTGCCAGGCATCAAGGTGTGGTCGGCGAAGTGCTGAAAAGCTCTGTTAACTTCCATTGATATGCAGATCAAGGTTTACATATTGGCCACTGCTTTCTCATTCTACAGACCCATGTTTCGCCATTACATACAGCGTCTGAAAGCAGCGGCCAGAGCCGCAGGGGCAGGGATCGTTGCGTCCGGGCTTTTCGACAAGCTCTTTGTCGCCGTTAGCATCAGGAACACGATGAATTGAATTATGCTGCCGCTTTACCCTGCAAAGCCTTTTGCACTAAATCGGGGCGGTGGAACTGTTTTTCAAACTTTGACGCAGGGTATAGTTGGTTGCCGGAGAGCCAGCGTATGAACCGACGAGCGCCCGGCGAAGAAGCGTAGAAGCCTGCGGGCGTATAGGCCAACCACTCTGAGACTGGCAGGCTGGGACGTGTTGGTGGAAAAACCATGAGCGTCACTAATAGCTTTCCGTTCTTGGCATTGCGCATCTCGAAGGTGCCATTGCTACCCTGTGTCAGCACTAAGCGTCCATCAGGCGAAAAGCTGTGCCACCCAAAGACCCCAACGTCAGGGGAAGATACCGACCGCACCTGCTGGCCTGTCTTCATATCCCAAAAACGTAGAACGGTATCGCTCCCGGTGGTAACGAGGGTTTGTCCGTGCGGCCCAAAGTCAAGGTTGGCGACATCGTGCCACGGTTTCTTGCCGATCTTCAATTGAAGCTCACGCTGTGGTTGAGAGGGGCGGCGCATTGACGGCTGCCATAAGACGATACGCCCCTTGCCGATGGACGCCGCGATCATGCCCTGCTCCGAGTAGGAAAGGGTAAAGTCCGATGATGAGTCGGATGAGCCATCACTTTGATTTTTTACAGGCTGCCTGGCAGGGCGCAGCGTGTCTCGCAAGCGCCCGCTCTGGGTATCGAATAGTTGGATTTGGGCCTGTCCTGCGTTATTCATAATGGCAAAAAGGCGCCCATCAGGAGCAAATTGTGACGCGCCCCACTTGTCATTGGGGCGCTCCAGCTTAAAGGTGCGTTGCGGTGCCCTTCCAGAGCGTGCGTCCCAAAGGTAAGAGTAAACGCCAGAATAATAATTGTCTGTGTTCTTCCAGTAGCCTTCCGAACTGCCCGTGGTAAATAGGCGCTCTGTGCCGCGCAGAAAGCTAATCGTTTCCGTCCTTTTTCCAAAGCCACGAATAGTGCGTTTTAACCGTCCCGTATCCGTATCCCAGAGGCGCACTTCACCGGCGCCGGTAGCCAGAGTGCGTCCGTCTTGGGTAAAGGCCACGCCAGCATCGCAGCACTCATCAGGCGGATGCTGGGTCACCACTCTTCGCACCCGCCCTGCGCGAGCATCCCAGAGATGCACTGTGCCCTCAGCACTGGTCGCCCACCAACGGCCATCTTTGGAGGCGGTGAAGCGCCCTAAGGCTGCGTTACCGACAAGGCGACGCTGCACCTTGCCGTTTCTTGCGTCCCAAACCGAAAACGCTCCAATATCGTTGTCGCCAATCAATGACTTGCCATCGGGCGACCAGGCCACCAACTGACCAGCGTAGCGTTGCACGGGAATAGTTCGCAGCAGCGTGCCCTGCGTATCCCAAATACGCACACCCGCAGAGCCACAGGCCGCCGCAAAGGACAACCCATCCGGTGCAAAAGCCAAAGAGTTAACCTGGTCTGTCCCGGCTTTGATGGCTTTGAGAATGCTTCCCGAATTGACATCTACCAGCCTGATAATGCCGCCCTCTCCGGCACTCACAATCGTGCTTCCATCAGGCGACCAGGCCAAATCATTGATCTGTGTGCTTTGGCCCTGCACGGTTTTTTGAAGTGTTCCACTGGTTGCATCCTGGATATGAACAGACCCGTAGTTGCCTGTGGCTATCAGGCTGCCGTCAGGTGATGAAGCGAAGGATTCAAAAAAACTGGCTTGTTGCTTTTTTATGAGAGTGCCACTGCGCGCATTCCACCAGGCATACTCATTGCCAGAGGCAGTAAACAGTGTGGCTCCATCACGGGAGAAAACTATGCCCTTGATGCGATTACCCGCAGCTAACCGAGACAAGGTTTTGCCGCTTGCCACACTCCATAAACGCACCGGATAAGGCTCGTTTTCCCAGGAGTCTTCGCTGGCAGCGGCCAAGGTTGCGCCATCGGGGGAAAAGGCTAACATGGTGATTTCATCTCGCGGCCCGACAAAGGTGCGAAGCACCTGCCAGGTCTTGGCATCCCAAAGTTTGATCTCGGTTGGGGTCTCGTAATCACCATTGGCGGTGGCACACAAGCGTCCATCGGGGGAAAAGGCAACAGCTTTTAGGGCGCCGCTATGCCCCACCTGGGGAACCAATTGGGGACGGTTGGCAAAAGGGCGAGGCCCCGGTTCGACGGCAGGTGGCGTTGTGGCACTGGTGCTGGAAAGGCGGCACCCACCTAGGGCGAAGATAGGCAGCAGACTACAACCGAGCGCGACAACAGTAACCAGCGAATTCGAGTTTTTCATGTGCCCTTATAAATGTGCCCGTATTAAACCGGCCAAAGCGTGACTTCAAAGTGAAGGTTTCGACGTGGATTATTGCAATTTTAACAGACCGCTGACGCAAACCACCTGAAAGCATCACAGGTATCACGTTGCCGGGGTTCACGGCGTGACGGTCGGGTAGCGAATTTCACGAGTAAACGTGCGACCAGCAAAACCTGCGGGGATTGCGGGCAATTGCGGGGATCATCTAACCCAATAGCACTCTGGGAGGTTTTGGTCTTGTTAGCTGTCTGTATGGCTCGGCAGAGTGGGCTGGAATAATACCCGCAATCTCCGCGGATGTAACGTCTTTCCAATTGGCTGATACTCTTTACTCATGGCCCGCCAAGTTTACATTTCCACTTCTGGCTGCCTTCATTCATTTTCGATTCAGCCATGATAGCAGTCTTCTTCGAGTTCATCTTCCAGATACTACTGGAACTCTTTTTACAGATTACTGTTGAGATTCTGTTCCATTTAGGATGGAGCAGTGTGGCTGAAGCATTGGATCGTAAACCCACTAGAAATCCGGCGCTTGCCTTTATTGGCTATGCTTTGCTTGGTTTCGCCGCCGGTGGGCTTAGTCTGCTGCTGTTCCCCGAATTGTTCGTTCACCATCCAGCTTTGCGAATCGCTAACCTGATTCTGACCCCTGTCCTGGCCGGGTGGTTGATGTCCGCTGTTGGTGATTGGCGGGAGCGCAAAGGGCTATCTGTCATACGCTTAGACAGTTTTGCCTATGGGTTTATCTTTGCCTTTGGAGTCGCGATCATCCGTTATTTATTTGGTGCAACATAAAGCCGTCGTAACGAATCTCGACAACCGAGCCTCTGCTTGCTTCAGGGTCAGTGCCCTGGGCTATGTCTTCAATCTCGACACCCTTATGCTTTGGCACCATATCCATTGTGGACGGTTGTCTGCAAAATTCCACTTTCAAACGGCACCGGCTCAAAGCCGAAGCGGGCAATGAAGGGCTGGTTATCGGCAAAACTGCCACGCTTCAGCATCACCAGTTCTTCATGCGTGATTGGCCCACGTCCACCCATTAGATCGGTGGCAATGGCAACCAGGCGCATGATAGGCCACGGAATGTGGAGCTTCAGGGCACATTGTCTCTTCCCGCGCTGTCGGGCCAAGACATCTAACAGGGTATTGAAAGTAAGTATCTGACTTCCGCCAACATCAACAGTCACGGCAGCCATATTCGGGTCTTCAACAGCCACGATAATCGCGCGCACCAGATCAGAAATCAGCAAAGGCTGAAAACGATATTGGCCGTCACCTGGCACTGGCGTTACCGGCAGCGCCGCCAAACGCGCAAAGAAGCTCATGGAGTGATCGCCAGGCCCATAGACAAACGATGGGCGCAATATAACATGGGGCACGCCACTCCTGGCGAGATGCCGATCAGCGCCCCGTTTAGAAAGGTGGTAACGGCTGACCGCTTCTTCATCGGCTCCCATTGCACTGATCTGAATGATCTTGTGCGCTCCTGCGTGACCTGCTGCGTCGAAGAGAGCGATGGGAGCCGTGGTGTGAACCGCCTCAAATGTTGCTCCGCGCTTTTCCCGAATGATCCCTACAGTGTTGATAACCACATCGTGGCCCGCCACCTGATCTATCCACGATTCAGGTGTAGTCCATTCTCCTTCGAGAAGCCTGACTCCTGGCAGGGAGAGTAACCTTTGAGATGAAGTATGCTGGCCACGCACCAGGCAGGTCACTTGATGATTCTGTTCGACCAGAGCCTGAAGAACGTGGCCGCCAATAAAGCCGGTGGCGCCAGTCAGGAATATCTTCATCGCGCACCCGGCACGATCTGCCCCCGATTCCACTGGTAGCTGATGGGATTGACCTGATAGCAGATTTCAGGGCGCACGTTCTTATCGTTGAAAAACGACCACTCGGCATTTTCCACAGAGACCAAACTGCTTTGCCACGCCTCTTCTTGTCGCACGATCTGCACGATGTTGGCATTGCCCTCTTCATCCACCGAAATCCCGCGCGGTTTATATTTCAGAAAGGCAGCGGCCTCTTCCAGTGAAGTGAATGCGGAATACGCTGGTAACTGCGGCGGAACCTGTGGTTGGAGCTTAGCCTGTGCGGGCATATCCGGCGATTTAACCTGGATGCTGATAGTATCGTTATGCTCTTGAACCGCCACTGCTGCCGTGTGAAAGTTGAAATCCGTCATTAAGTTGCCCGATGTGGCAATCAGGCGACTATCGCAATCACTGCGTAAGAAATGCAGTCCTTCAAGAGGCGGGCCGCTTTGTGGGTGGAACCGAACATAAAGCCGATATGCAACGTGCCAGTATTGGATGCCGACCCAGGTTGGGAGAGGCTGAGGGCGCATGGATTTTATCCGGCACACCACGACATTCCAGAAGGCGCACTCCTGGTGCGTAACCAATTCAAGGTGTGGCGGCAAAAGAAGTTGGGCCTCCGAAGCAGGCGTTTGATAGGTGAATAACCAACAGCGCGTTAT
>DASWNL010000446.1:0-7661 GCA_036399215.1 Abditibacteriaceae bacterium | reverse complement strand
TGAATCGCTGGCTTCAAATATTTTTCACTTTCTCTGGCCTGCCGCTTTGCAATGATTGATTGGCTGCCAGTGTTACAGCTAAGGTTCTCGCGGCGTCAGTGTAAGAAGAGCGCACACTATTTTGATCGTTGGCTTCGACAGCTTTCAAAAACTCTTCAACTTGCCGAAAATAGCCGGCTTCTTCGCCGTAGAACTCAACGTTTTCATTTTCGATGACGCCATGCAGATGGTTATCCATGACAGCTTTAAGATAGAAATCGCGGCCCGATAGTTCTGCCGCGAAGCCTTTGGGTGTATTAGCGCAGCAGGTGCTGACAATGTTGCCGATGGCACCATTTTGAAAGCGCAGATTGCAGGTTGTGCTGTCTTCAAAATCGGCCACGTCATCGGCAGCACCTTTGTGACCATAAGCGGCAACTTCTTCCACGTCGCCGAGAAAATAACGCAGCCAATCGAAAACGTGGGTGCTTTGTTCCAGCATTTGCCCGCCGGAGATTTCGCCTTTGCCCCACCAGGGATGATTAGCGCCCATGCGGCACATGAAGCGGCCAAAACCAAGAGTTAATTGGCGTCCACCGACCAATTCTTTGGCGCGTTCTGTAATGTCCGAATAACGCGCCATGTAACCGACTTGATTAATAACACCAGCCTTATCAATAACATCGCGTGTTCTCAAAACGGCATCGAAATCAAGACCAATCGGCTTGGCGACAAAAAGCGCCGCGCCCGCGTTAGCCGCATCTTCCACTTGCGTGTCATGCGCGCCGGGCGGAACACAGATAAAAACCGCATCCGGCTTTTCCTGGGCGAGCATCTCTTTGTAATCGGTGTAAGATTGCGCGCTATTTTCAGCCGCGACTTTTTGCGCGCGTTCTGAGTTCAAGTCGCAAATGGCGGCGACAGGTTGTTCCAACTTTTTCAGGCTACTCAAATAGTTGCCGGCAATGCCGCCAGCACCGATAAAAGCGATCTTCATAATTGCTCCTAACTCACACACCAACCTGCATCTACAGTCAGCACATCGCCCGTTATAACGCGGGCTTCATCACTTAACAGAAAAAGCGCAGCGCGGGCCACATCGTCAGCGGAAATTAAATCTTCAACGAGAGGTTGCTTGGTTTTCATCAAGTCGAGAATGTCCTGGTTTGTTTGCGCGCGCTGGCTCATGGGCGTGCTGACTAAACTGGGCGCGATAACGTTAATGCGAATCTTATGCGGCGCGTAATAAGAGGCGGCTGAACGGCTCATCGAGATAATAGCGCCTTTGCTGGCCGCGTAAGCGTGCGTCGCGAAAAAATCGCGTTGCGGCGCAAAACCTAACACGCTCGCCATGTTGAGAATCGTGCCGCGTAAGCCGTTTTCGCCTATGGGTTGTTGCAACATCTGCTTCAATTGCGCCCGGCAAAACAGAAACATGCCTTTGGCGTTGGTGTCGAGCGTAATATCCCAACCTTCCTCGCTACATTCATGTAATGGCCCATCGCCAAAACGCCGTCCGCTGATGCCTGCCACATTAAAAGCCGCATCTATTTTGTCGAATTTTTGGAGGCAAGATTCAACCGCATTTTGCACTAACTCGGCCTGGGTTTGATCCGCTGCAAAATATGCCGCTGTGCCGCCTGATTCCTTGATTTCTGCGCACAAAGCGCGACAATTTTCCTCCGTCCGCGAAGAAATAAAAACTTGCGCGCCCGTTTTGCTTGCTAACTTTGCCGTCGCCGCGGCGATGCCGGTTGAGCCAACAATAAAAACCGTTTTATTTTGAAAGTTCATTGGCTCAGCAATTTTTCAATATATTCACGATTGGCCCGCGCCGAATCCATCGGATTGCGGTCTTCCGGCTCATCTTCCCAAGAATACCAGCCGTCGTAGCCCATCTCTTTTAGCGCGGCAAATACGCCGGGAATATCCACGACACCCTGCCCCAACAGGCAAGTTTCATGGCCGCCGGGCGCTTTGACATCTTTAACGTGAACATGCCGCACTCTACTACTTAAAGCGCGAATCGCCTGGGGCGCATCCACACCTTGCGTGCCAAGCCATCCAGTATCAACAGCGAGGCCGATAACATCATTGCCGCCCTCAATTTTGGCTAAGATTTCTTCAACCGATTTTTCAGGATGGTTTTCGTAGTTGAAAGCGATGCCCGATTCGCGGCATAATTTGGTTGCTTCATCCAAGGGAATGCGCAAGCCACCGCAAATTTGCGGGATGCCCAGCAGACGGCACACTTCGATGGATTCAGGACGCACGCCACCCGCATACGCTACTATTTGCAAGCCGTTTTCATCCAAAACCTGCTTCCAAATTTGGGCACGCTCCCCGTTCATCACCAAAGGGTCAATGTGCGCTTCCCACAACTCAACGGCATTGTAACCGGCGGCTTTGATTTCGCGGCAAATGTCCCGAAAAGCCATTTCATCAGTTTGCTCAACGGTTTTAGTGGCCTGTGCGCCCCAGTTCTTCAATTCAAATTTGTAATCGGTTACGCGAGCCACTAAATTGGCCGTATTAAAGGCAATCTTCATTTTTATTCTGAAATAGAACGCGGATTTCGCGGAAACGGCTTTGGTTCGCGCGGTAGTTGGGGAGCCGCTTCGAAAAGCGGCGATAACCCCACTCATGGAAATCTGCAACTTCTCAAAACCTGCGTCAATCAAAGCCGTTTCCGCGAAATCCGCGTTCTATTTATCTGCTTCCTTTAGTCTTATTTGGCACCGCGCCTTTGGGCAATTTGCGAACCTCGCCCGGCACTTGCGGCTTACCTTCGGTTGAGGCTTGAATGGCGGCAAAGCACAAGGCCAAACTTTTCAAGTTATCGCGCGCGTTGTTTTGCGGCGTGCGATTTTCTTCGATGGCACACAAGAGTTCGCCCATCGTGCCGGCGAAACCACCGGGAAACCAACTGCCTTTTAATTTAGGTTTGGCGCTGCCGTTTTCTAAATAAAGCGTCACGCTTTGCTCGCCCAAGTTCGGCCCGGTTGAAAGAATGCTGCCGCGTGTGCCACCGACATAAGTTGTGTCATTCGGGCCATAAGGCAAAGGTGCATCGAATACTAAAGAGGCTTGACCGCCTTCAAATTCAATCAACGATTGGGCAAGAAGTGGCGGCTTCATGGTTTGCCCTAAAGCGCGCGTTTTGGAGGCGTGAACTCTTGTAACTCGGCGCTCGCCCAGAAGTGTGGCGACGAAATCAAACCAGTGAATCGCGAAATCATAAAAGATAATGTCGTGAATGTTTTCAAAAGGCGTGCCCGCAATCCAGGTGTGATCCCAATGCACGCGCACATGAACACTAAGCAACTCGCCGATGATGTTTTGCTGCACGGCATGGCGAATATAAGAAAAGTGCGGCGCCCAACGGCCATTTTGATTAACCGCCAGTTTTACGCCTTTTTTATCGGCCAAATCGGCCAATTTTTCGCCGGTATCAAGATCAAGCACAAACGGCTTCTGGCTCAGAACATGCTTGCGCGCCTTTAAGGCTTCTTTCAATAGCGGCACGCGTTCCGGCGGATGCGTGGCAATATCCAGCACTTCAATATCGTCGCGTTTCAGAACTTCGCTGGCATCGGTGTAAACCCGCGCCTCAGGAAAAAACTCGCGCCGCTTTCCAGCATTCTCGCGGTTAATATCACATAACGCCACGACGTTAAAACCGGCTTCTTTATAAGCTGTTAAATGCGTGGCGGTAATGCCACCGCAACCAATCAGACCAATGTTGGGATTATATTTTTTCGGCTTCGGCGGCAAGTAATTGAGCTTCGGCGCTGTGATTTTTTGTGCGCCCTTTTGCCCTTGCAGAGAGTAATCAGTTTCTTTTTTCGCCATGATTTTACAGAATGGAACGCGGAGCCTTCGGCTACGCAGAAACGGCTTTGATGGACGCGGAAGTTTTTATAGGTTTTTCTCCAAGCATTTCTGCGGAAATCCGTCGTTTCCACGTGCGAAGCCCGCGTTCTATTGAACCAAAGAGACGGTTTTCTTTTCGCGGGCGCTTAAAACGGCGCTGTCCACGATTTGTTGACCAATACGACAGATTTTTGGGTCAAGCGGGCCATGAATCGGCACGCCGCTTTCTAAAACATCAATCAAATGCGCGATGGGATTGGACTTTTCATAAGGCAATTTATCAACCGGCACGATATAGCCTTCAGGCTGTTCGAGCGTTTGCAAGCGAATCGTGGGTTCATAATCGTAACTCGCAATAGTGCCTCTTGTTCCGACGATGACAAAGCCGCATTTGGGTTGTGGCTGCTGCGTCCAGGGATCAGTGAAAGTGCCCCAGCGCGTTTCAAATTTGGAAAGTCCTGTTTTGTAGCGTGCAATGGTAACGGAGTGTTCGTCCACTTCCAAACCGTGTGGCTCATCTATCATACAGGTCACTTCGATTGGCGGCGCGCCGTTATGAAACCAGGTGCCGAGTGTGGTGCCGTAGCCAAGATAATCTAAGAGCGAGCCGCCGCCTTTGTCTTTTTGATAAAACCAACTTTCGTTTTTACGGCGCGCCGCTTCTTCATCTCCGATTTCAACTTTATCGGCCACATGGCGCATCGGGCCGCGATTACCATCGTAATAATGCACTTCGATGACTTCGCCGATGACGCCTTCATCAATCAATCGCTTGCTGGTGACGTGTGGCGGATACCAGGCGAGGGGCCAATTGATTACCATCGTTTTGCCCAGCTTTTGCATGGCGGCAATCATGGCATCGGCTTCTGGCAGCGTGGCAGCAAAAGGCTTTTCCACTAAGACGTGGGTGCCATAAGGCGCCACTTTTTCGACCCATTCGCCGTGTTTTGCCGTGGCCGGACACAAAATCACAATATCCGGCTGTGTGCTTTCCAGGCATTGCTTGTAATCTTGGAACACGCGTTCATCAGGAATGGCAAAGTTGCCTTTGACTCGTGTTACACCTTCGGCATTGGCCGGGTTATCGTCGCAGATGGCAGCGATTTCAGCATGGGGATGCTCATGCACCTGTCGCAGCAAATCGCCCATGTGCATATGGTCGAAGCTAATTCCAACCACTTTCCATTTCTTGCTCATGCTTGTCTCTCTTGAGAAATTTTCGCCTGTGTGCGGAATCTGTGAGGCATTATAGGGAAGAGGTTTGCGATTTGCCACCGCGCACGGAAATTTTTGGAAATTTCCTATGACACTTGAAGCAGTTCTTTTTGATTTAGACGGCACTTTAGTCGATACCAATCACTTGCACGTCGAGGCCTTTGCCAAAGCCTTAGCTTCCAAAGGTTATGGCGTGCCCGCTGAGCGCATCTTGCCCGAAATCGGTAAAGGCGGCGATAAGTTGGTGCCGTCTCTTTTGGGCCAGGAGGCCGAAGAGCGTGACGGCGAAGCCATACGCGAACAACAAAAACCCAACTTCTTGCAGATGGCGCAGCAACAAAGAATCGCTGTTCTTCCCGGCGCGCTTGACCTTTTAAGAGCACTGCAAAAACGCGGCGTGCGGTTGGCACTTGCTACTTCGGCGCAACCGGAGATGATAGAAGCGACCGAGAAAAGCTGCGGCATCAAGTGGCGCGATGAGTTTGAAATCGTGACAACCGCTGCCGATGCCGAGGAAAGCAAACCGGCGCCGGATATTGTCTCAACGGCTTTGAAAAAGTTGGGGTTATCCCCCGCGCAATGTGTGATGGTTGGTGATACGCCGCACGATGCCCGCGCCTGTCGCGCGGCGGGCGTAGCCTGTTTAGGTGTTGAAAGCGGCGGACATGAGGGAGCCGATTTGCGCGAGGCCGGTTGCCGCGCCGTCTATGAACACTGCGGGGCCATTCTCGATGATCTCGATGCCGTTTTGAAACTCGCTTCACCGCTGCAATTCTCGCTTTCGCAAAGCGAACTCGAACGCATCATGCGCGCCGCTTTGGAAGCCGCGCGCGAAGGCTTACAAAATGGCGAAGCCCCTATTGGCGCCGCCATTGCCAACGGCAAAGGTGAAATTTTAGTGGCGTCTTATAATCGCATGAACGCCACAGGCCGCAAAACCGCGCACGCCGAAATAATGGCTTTTGAAGATGGCGAAGCCAAAATTGATTTAAGCGCCAAAGATTTGATAGTAGCTTCGACTCTCGAACCCTGCGTAATGTGCGGTGGCGCTTTGATGCTTTCCGGTGTTGATACCGTGATTTTCGGCCTTGAAGCACCTTTCGATGGCGCCACGCATCGCATTTCCGCGCCGCGTTCGCCTGAAAGTCAATTTCCCCGCTTCATTGGCGGCATTTTAGCCGACGAATCACGCGCCTTGTTGCAAGAATGGCTTGATGCCAACCGCGAAACCGAACAAGCAGCTTATGTAAAGCAGTTGTTGGAATCGATTTAACCCCCAACCCCCTTAGTAAGGGGGCTAAAATCATACGCTTTTGAAGCGGCGTTATTTTGGCCTTGTTCAACCAAGTTTGACTATAGCCCCCTTACCAAGGGGGTTGGGGGTTAGAACGGTTACGGTTTAAACCACGCTTTCAACTCAAATGGATAAAAGTTTTGCGCACCGTTCACAGGTTGCCGCGTGGCCGCATTTTGCAGAGCACCCGGCAGGGTAATTTTCACATTCGTTTTGGCCTTCATCCCGGTATTTACAAGCGCGTAGTAAGTGCCATTCGGCGTGGTAATTTCGCGCACTACAACTTCCGGGTCATCCGAAGCCTTGATTACACGGCTGGGCAAGGACGGCAGCGAAAGAAACGCTGTATTGAAAGCACGCACGTATTCAGGAAATCCGCGCCCGAAGTTGCCGCCTGATAAGTAGCCGATAGCTGTCGGGTCGCCATTGGCCATAGCTAAGGCTTCACCCATCATGCAATACGGCCCGGCGCGTTCCATATCAGCCACAAAGTAACCCAGTTTTTCTTTGTCGGCTTTGTCGAACATCATGTTTTCGTTCAAGGTATAGTGGCGAATCAACGCCAAACCCGACGGGCCGCGAAAAGTCTCGAAGGTTTTGGGCGAGGCCACCGTATAAAGCCGATTAAATGCATGCGAGAGCAAAACGCCGGGTGTTTCTTTATAACGTGCCGGGTCGGCAGCCGGGTTGGAATAATGCCATTCCCAGCCGCCCCAGTTCAAAGGCGGCGACTGCAAGCCTTCGAGATACCAATCGTTTTTGGTTACTTCATCAACCGTGACGGCCTTGATTTTTTTATCGTTGGAAATATGCACCGGCTGATTGAGAATCGGTTGCCAGAAGGCTGGATCATCCGTCACCAAACGCCCCTCCCAACTATTGAAACCGGCGCCCGGCTCGCCGCTTTCGCTGGTATAAAGCACAAGCGGGTCTTGGATGCCGTTAGCTTTCAAATAATCGCGCATTGCCGTCAAAAAATCGCGGCGCTTGCCGAACCACCAGTTTTCGTAACGCGCTAAAAGCGCCGCATCTTTTTTCAATTCCTCGCGCGAAACGGCTTTGCCATTGTTGGCTTCTTTAGCAAATCGCTCGCGTGTGGCATCGGCAAAGCTCATCGGTAATTGAGCGCGGGGCCGCAGCCATAAGCCAACGAATTTCGCTTTGTCTCTCTGGCGCACGATGGTTAAATCCAACATCTTGCGAAAATCTTCATAGGTGTCCGGGTCGGTGATGTCAGCGTTGGAAGATTCAATCCAACTGATATGCGTGTAAGCATCATCGCGCGTGAGCGGTTTGGCGC
>DASWNL010000445.1:0-2343 GCA_036399215.1 Abditibacteriaceae bacterium | reverse complement strand
CGTGACAGCATTGGGAACAGCCTGCGCGAGTTATGGCGGCATCGGCTCTTGATTCGAGAATTAGCGCAACGCGATTTGAAACTGCGCTATAAAAACTCTGTTGCCGGCATCGCTTGGAGCTTGCTTCAACCCATCATGCTGATCTTTGTTATCACCATGATGTTGAAGTTCAGCCGCATTCAAATCATTGAAGGTTATTCAGCGTATTTATTCGGCATTATCTTCCTGTGGGGCGCGTTTCAAAATGCGCTGCTTGATGGCTGCATTTCGATTCTGGCGAATGCGAATTTGGTGCGCAAAGTTTATTTCCCGCGCGCTATTTTGCCGATTATTTCGCTCCTTTCCAACGGTTTTCACTTTGGCATCGCCTTGGGTTTTACGCTGCTTTATTTTTTCGTCCTGGGCACTTATCCCGACCATCTAAGCTGGCAGTTTCTAATGATTATCCCCGCCGTATTCTTTACCGGCGTCTTAGCTTTGGGCTTATCATTCATCCTGGCTTATTTGAACGTCTTCTATGAAGACGTGCGCTTTATTGTGCAGGCATTATTGCAACTGCTGTTTTATGTCATGCCGGTCTTTTTCACTATTGAACAAGTCGCCGCAGAACCGAAGATTTACTCCCTTTATATGCTCAATCCGTTGGCTGCTTTATTAGTAACTTACCAACGCGCCCTGCTGCGCCCGCCATACGTCCCCGGTCTGGCGCCCGTTGATATTCCCTGGGGTTATTTCGGCCTGGCCTGCCTGACCAGCACCATCATTCTGCTCATCGGCTTTCGGCTCTTTGAACACTACAAATGGGAAATCGCCGAGCGGATTTAAATCACAAAAAAATATGGCCTCTTCTCATCGCCGTTGGAGCAAAAGCGAAAAACTGCTCCTCTTTTCGCCCCTTTTGATTTTGCTTGCGTGGATGGTAGTGGCACCCCCACGCTGGATTATGGAAAGAGTGTTCGGCTGGCCAAGAGTCATAAAGATGCCAACGGGCGTTATCTTACGCGGCATTGCTTCGTCTGCCGATGGAAAGATTGTAGCTGCGGGAGGATTCCATGATCAACTGCAAAATGGACAGTCGTATGCAGCTAAAGACAGTGGTGACGTTTATTTGTATGAGGCACGCAGCGGCCAACTTCTACTCAAGATTCCAACACAACAGTGGCGAGGTAAATATGGTCTTTTGGGTTTTGACGCTTATGGCTTGGCACTTTCACCGAACGGAAGGTTGCTGGCTCGTAATCTCATAGGCGATAATCTTCGACTCTTCGATGTTAAAGCTGGAAAGCAAATCGGTGTATTGCCTTTTGAATCGCACCGCACGGTCTTTTCGCCTGATGGAAAATTATTAGCGGCAGCATATGGTGATACAGTAAGAATCTGGAATTTAGCCCAAGGTAAAATCCAGCGCGTTATCAAAGGCGTTAATTATTACGACTCAGAATTTTCACCGAATGGAAAACTGTTAGCGTGTATTAAATCCGTTCCTTATAAAGTTCATAGATCCACTGCCAGACGCAATGGCCCAATTCAAATTTGGGAAGTGGCGACTGGAAAACTTTATCGTGAATTTCCTGGTGAACTAACAATCGCCTTAGCATTTTCACCCGATGGTAGCCGAGTAGTAAGCACAGAAAAGGGCAATTCAGCCGATTTGTTGCCCTTAGGCCGAATTCGGATGTGTGACGTAAAAAGTGGACGTGTTCTCTGGACTATAGCGGGGGAGAATACTATTAACCGTTACAATGGCGTTATTTCAAATGATATTGTTTTCTCGCCTGATGGGAAGATGATTGTTCAGCATAATCATCAGGCAACTTTAACATGGCGAGATGCCGCGAATGGGCAATTCTTGAGACAATCGAAATCGCCTATTAAAGATTATGATTCCATTAGTCTTCCGCCAGCGTTAGCGTTTTCATCTAATGGCAGAACATTAGTCAGCCGCGCCGGGAGCGAAGTGCATATCTGGGACATCAAGCCATGACCAACGCCATTGAAGTGACCAATGTCACGAAAACATTTCAGCGCTTGCACCGCGAAGCGAGCATTAAATCGGCAATGCTGAAGTGGGTGCGCTGGCAGTTTCCCCGCCGCGAAGGCTTTACCGCACTCCATGATGTTTCCTTCGAGGTGCCGCAAGGTCAAACGGTGGGTGTGGTTGGTCGTAATGGGTCGGGCAAAAGCACCCTGCTTTCGCTTATGGCGCGTATTTATCGCCCCACGCAAGGCCGCATTTTAGTGCGCGGACGCGTGGCGACTTTGCTGGAATTGGGTGCCGGATTCAATGATGAGTTTACCGGGCGCGAAAACATTTTTCTGAATGGCGTGATTTTGGGATTAACT
>DASWNL010000444.1:0-3024 GCA_036399215.1 Abditibacteriaceae bacterium | reverse complement strand
TTCGCCGGTCGCTTTCATTTGTGTCGTGATGCGGCGATCAGACGTGCCAAATTTATCGAAGGGCCAGCGCGGGATTTTGCAAACGATGTAATCGAGCGCGGGCTCGAAACAGGCGAGAGTTTTCTTGGTGACGGCGTTTTGAATTTCGTCGAGATGAAAACCGATGGCGATTTTGGCCGAAACGCGCGCGATTGGATAGCCGGTCGCTTTGGAAGCCAGCGCCGATGAACGTGACACGCGCGGATTGACTTCGATAACGTAATACTTTTCCGAATGTGGGTCAAGCGCCAGTTGCACGTTGCAGCCGCCTTCGATACCCAGAGCACGAATGATTTCCAGGCTCGCCGTGCGCAGCATTTGATACTCTTTGTCGGAAAGCGTTTGCGAAGGCGCGACCACGATGGAGTCGCCGGTATGCACGCCCATCGGGTCAAAGTTCTCCATGTTGCAAATCGTAATCGCCGTATCATTGGCGTCGCGCATCACTTCGTATTCGACTTCTTTCCAGCCTTTTAAATAACGCTCCAAAAGAATCTGGTGAATCAACGAGCGGTCAATGCCGGAGCGCACGAACTGCTCGAATTGTTGATCGTTCCACGCGATGCCGCCGCCGGTGCCGCCCAAGGTATAAGCCGGGCGAATAATTAGCGGATAGCCGACTGCATCGCGAAAAGTGCGCGCTTCTTCGACGGTTTCGCAGATGGCGCTTTCGGGCACCGGCTGGCCAATAGCGATCATGGTTTCTTTAAACAAATCGCGGTCTTCGGCCTTTTTGATGGATTGCAACGGCGTGCCGAGCAGTTGAACATTGTATTTGTCCAAAATGCCGGCTTCAGCCAATTGATAGGCCATGTTGAGGCCGGTTTGCCCGCCCAGAGATGGCAAAAGTCCATCAGGCCGCTCTTTGGCGATGACTTGCTCGATAAAACCAACTGTAAGCGGCTCAATGTAAACCGCATCAGCCGTATCGGCATCGGTCATAATCGTGGCCGGGTTGGAATTGACCAACACTACCGAGACGCCTTCTTCGCGCAGTGAAGCGCACGCCTGCGTGCCGGCGTAGTCGAATTCAGCGGCCTGGCCGATCACAATCGGGCCGGAGCCGATAACCATCACTTTGTTGATATTGGGATTTTTAGGCATTGTTTTAATTTAAGGTTCGTCGTTCACGTTTTGCGCACCACTCAGCGTTATTCTTCCAGCGCGCCCATAGGTGCCTTTGGTCAAGCGCGCGTTTTCTATCACGACGGCGTTTTTAACACGGGCACCACTTTCGATGATAGCGCCTTGCGAAACCACGCTGTTTTCGACTACGGCACCCTTTTCGATAACCACATCCGGCGCGATGACCGAATGAACAACTCTTCCGGCTATCTCACAGCCCGATGAGAGCAAGCTGTTTTCAATCTTCGCCCCACTTTGCACGCGCGAGGGCATACGGTTTAAAGAACGCGTTAAAATCGGCCATTTTCCGTCTTGTGGATTCAAAGGGGCTTTATCCAATAAATCCATGTGTGCCGCATGATAGGCTTCAACGGTGCCGACATCGCGCCAGTAGCCTTCGTGTTTATGCGCGTAAACTTTGCCACGCTTGACGAACTCCGGCAACAGTTCATGGCCGAAATCTTCCAATTCAGCCTTGCCTTTGTCGCGCTCAGCACGCGCTGCCAAATCATCCAGCATCTGCAAAAGCGGCGCGGCACTGTAAAGAAAAATTTCCGTTGTCACCCAGTCGCTTTGCGGCTTGTCCGGCTTGTAATCGAAGCGCGTGACGCGATGCCGCGCATTAAATTGCACATTGCCAAAGCGCGTAGCATCTTCCCTGGGCGGCAGTGGCGTGACTACCATCGTCACTTCAGCCTGATGCTTTTGATGCGTTTCAACTGCCTGACGAAAATCCATTGTATAAAGATGATCGGCACTGAGCACTAAAACCAAATCCGGCGCGGCTTCGCGAATATCACTTCTGTGACGATACAGCGCATCCGCGTTGCCCTGATGCCATCCACTCTCCTCTTCACCGGTAAACGGCTGTAAGATGCGTAAGCCGCCGCGATTACGATCCAAATCCCACGGGCGCCCATTACGCAAATGCGTTTGCAACGGGCCGGGTTGATACTGCATGACCACCCACACATCATCAATGCCGCTATGCACACAGTTGGAAAGCGGAAAATCTATGAGTTGATAAACCCCGCCAAATGAAAGCGATGGTTTAGGCTTCTCGTTAGTTAACTGTCGCAAACGGCTGCCTTCGCCGCCCGCTAAGATGATGGCTAAAATTCGGTCACGCAGCATGATGTTTAATTTTCAATAGCCGCTAATCTTCGATGCGCAAAAACGACGCGGAAACGACGCGACTTCAAATAAGAATTGTGTTTACAGTGTGCCGCTTTGACGGTGTCGGGCTGTTTCATAAACCAAGCGCCGCACTTTGGGTTTGGGGCCGAAATTCAACAACAGTCCCAAATCAATGTTGGTTGCCTTCAAATAGTGAAGCAGTTGCGCTTCATGCTCTGGCGCTAATTCCACTGCGGCTTTTAATTCGAGAATCACGCAGTCTTCTACCAGAACGTCCACGAAATAATCGCCAATTTTCTGCCCTTTATAATTCACTGCAACAGGTGCTTGCTGCACAGCCTTCAAGCCACGCAACCGCAGTTCAAGAACAAGAGCGTTTTCATAGTTCTTCTCCAGAAAGCCGTAGCCCAAAGTGTTGTAAACCTCATAAAAGGCTTGAATCACAATGTGCGCTACTTGCTCTCGATCCATTTCTAACTCCATTTAGAGCCGCGTCGTTTTCGCGCTGTTTTTGCGTATCGAACGATTAGCGGTTATTCTCCTTCACCATCTCAGCAAACTCATCGAACAAATGCGCATTATCCTTTGGCCCCGGACAGGCTTCGGGATGGTATTGCACGCTAAAGAGCGGTTTTTCTCGGTGACGCAGGCCTTCGACGGTATTATCGTTCAGGTTGATATGCGTGATTTGCACATCATCGGGCAGGCTTTCGGGAATGAGAG
>DASWNL010000443.1:0-7351 GCA_036399215.1 Abditibacteriaceae bacterium | reverse complement strand
TGGGGCAGCAACTGCATGGCAGCGGTTAATTGTGATTCGTCGAAGCTGCTCAGCACCACTTTATCGGCGATATTGTTTTGCCGAATCGCTTCAATTGTTGGCGCCGCCGTGTTGGGGCCTTTGAGTTCAATTTGCAACCTGGCTTCATTGCCGCGTTGCCAGTGTTCTTGAAACAGCTCAATGACTTCCTGCAAAAGCGGCACGCGCTCGCCCTGGCCGGCATCTAACTGCTTGAGTTGTTCAACAGTCATCTCCGCGATGGCGCCGCTGCCGTCTGTAGTGCGATCTACCCTTGCATCGTGCATCACCACTAATTGATTGTCACACGATAAATGCACATCCAGTTCGATGCGCTGCACGCCTAAACCCAGTGCATAGCGAAAACCACGCAGGGTGTTTTCCGGTTCAATAGCTGCCGCGCCGCGATGCGCCGTTACTTCAACAATGCGTGTCATCAATCCTTATCCTTTTGAATAGAGGAGCCTTTGACAGATGGATTCACCACATTTTGCGGCACACCTGTTAAAAATAATCGCAAATTTTCGACGGCCATATTCAATAAGCGCTGGCGCGATTGGGGCGAAGCCCAACTATAGTGTGGCGTTAAAATGCAGTTTGGCGCGTGCAAAAGCCGATGGTTATCAGGCGGCGGCTCCTGGCTTAAAACATCTGCCGCATAACCGGCGATTTGACCTTCGCGCAGAGCAAAAGCTAAATCTTCGTCATTGACCAACAGGCCACGCGCCGTGTTGATTAAAAGCGCCGATGGCTTCATTACCTGCAAAGTTTGCGCGTTGATAATTGCGCGCGTTTGCTCGGTTAGTGGGCAATGCAAAGAAACGACATCAGCCTGCGTTAAGGCTTCTTCTAACGGCAAACGCGCAAATTCATCATCTTGTTTTTCGCGTCCCGGCAACTGCGCCGCGATAACTTTCATGCCCAAAGATTGCGCAATACGCGCCACGCGACGCCCAATAGCGCCCAGGCCGATGATAACCAAAGTTTTGCCGTCGAGATCAATCAACGGCGCGTTCCAAAACGAAAAGGCGCCTTCCTTTTGCCATTGGCCATCACGAATCGCTGCATCATGCGCTCCAGCTTGGTGACACAGTTCAAGCAGCAACGCTATCGTGGTTTGCGCCACAAAATTGGTGCCGTAACCGGGCACGTTGCAGACCGTAATGTTTCTCTCACGCGCAGCTTTAACATCAACCACATCGTAGCCAGTTGCTAAAACGCCAATGAATTTCAACCCTGGTGCAGCGTCCATTTCTCTTGCACCGACTTTCACTTTGTTGGTGAAAATCGCTGCGGCATTTTCGATTCGTGCTGCGACTTCATCAGGCATTGAATTGGGGTGCAAAGTCACTTCGCCTAAAGCCCGCAAGGGCGCCCAATCCATGTCGCCGACATCGAGCGGCTTGGCATCAAGAACTACAATCTGCATAATTTGGTCTCGTTGGTTTTAAACGGGAAGACGGCGCTAATGTGCTTAACCCCCAACCCCCTTGCCAAGGGGGCTAAAATTCTGCTTGGTGGGACAAGTAAAAGGTTGCTCCTAATACATTTTAGATATGCAGTAGCGTCAGATCGTAGCCCCCTTAACAAGGGGGTTGGGGGTTAGGCACATTAGCGCCGTCTTTCAAACCAATTACCATTTCAACTCTGTTAAACGGCGGGCGGCTTCAACAGCATTTTCGCGGGAGTTAAAAGCAGAAACGCGGAAATAGCCTTCGCCCTGGCGACCAAAGCCACTGCCGGGTGTAATGACCACATTGGCTTCGTTCAAAATCTTGTCGAAGACATCCCAACTGCTCATGCCGCCGGGTGCCTGAATCCAGATATATGGCGCATGCACGCCGCCATAAACTTCAAGGCCCGCTTGCGTAGCTGCTTCGCGCAGAATTTGCGCGTTGCCCATGTAGTGCTCAACCAAAGAGCGCACCTGTGCTTTGCCGTCGGCAGAATATAACGCTTCAGCGGCGCGCTGCACCGGATAAGAGACGCCATTGAATTTGGTGGTCGAGCGACGCATCCATAAGGGATGAACCAGCACTTTCTCGCCGCCTTGGGTGCTGCCCTTGAGGCCTTGCGGCACAACCGTCAAACCACAGCGCACGCCGGTAAAGCCGCCGCTCTTAGAGAAACTGCGAAACTCAATAGCGCAGTCGCGCGCGCCGGGAATTTCGTAGATCGAGCGTGGCAAATTCGGGTCGGAAATGTAATCGCTATAGGCGGCATCGAAGAAGATAATCGCTTCGTTGGCGAGGGCATAATCCACCCACTTTTGCAGTTGCTCTCTGGTGGCTACAACGCCGGTCGGGTTGTTGGGAAAGCAGAGATAAATGATGTCCACTTTATCATTCGGCGGCGCAGCGATAAAACCATTGTCGCTGGTGCAGGGCAGGTAAACGATGCCCTGATAAGCACCGTTTTCGTCAGCGGGGCCGGTATGACCGGCCATGACGTTGGTATCAACATAGACCGGATAAACCGGATCAGTGATGGCGATGGTATTATTATCGCCGAAGATGTCAAGAATGTTGGCCGTGTCGCATTTGGAGCCGTCGGAAACGAAGATTTCATCGTCGGAAACGTCCACACCGCGATTGCGATATTCGTTTTGGGCAATAGCGCCGCGCAGAAAATCGTAGCCTTGTTCGGGGCCATAGCCACGAAAGGTTTCGCGACTGCCCAGTTCATCGGTCGCGGCTTTAAGTGCATCAATAGCGGCCTGGGGCAGAGGTTCGGTTACATCGCCAATGCCGCAGCGAATCAGGCGTGAAGCAGAATCAGGGTTGGCCGCGCTCCATTCTCGCACACGCCGCGCGATTTCGGGAAACAAGTAGCCGGCTTTGAGTTTGAGATAGTTGTCGTTGATAGTTGCCATGAGAATTTTCCTCTATGGCAATGTAGCGCAAAGCGGCTTAGGCGGTCAACCTTTCTCAACGGGAAGAGCGGTAAGACGGGAAAGTTTTTAAGAGATGAAAAAGCGAGGACGTGAAGAAGTGAAGCATCAATTTCATCGCTCTCTTGCCGCTGCATTCCCACCGTCTTCCCGCCTTACTGCCTTCTCGCTAAGAACAGCGAGACCAAGTTATAGCGAAACCAACCAGCGCACGAAAACCGTTAATTGTTCGCCATTGGAGATATTAGCTACGTTGGCTAAAGTCTCGTTTTGCAGTTGCGTCCAGATTTCGCTCGCCATGTCGGGCACGATGGCGTAGCCCAGAAAGAATGTCGCGGGCGTGAGATTTTTGGCTTTAAATGCGTCGCGGATGCGTGAAAGCGAAGTGCGCGCGGTTTTCCAATGTTCATCGGCGCCTGCCGGGTCAACGCCGCCTTTGAGTTCGCCTAACGCCAGATACTTTTCCGGCGAGCCAAGCGCGATGCGAAAGTTGGAATAGTGACGCGCATCGGCAGCGACGAGAACTAAATCCACATTTTTCAAAACAACCGGCACATCGAGATTAAAAATTAAAGTGCGCGGAGCGTTGTTCTTTATCCAGGTCAGGGCGCTTGCATCCAGTTCAGCATCGGCTAAAGCATCGCCGGCTTGCCAGTCGTTTTGCTTGCGCTGCCACCAGTAAGGAATCTTTTCTAAAGACAATTGTGCGATTAAAGCGCGCACCACATTGCGCTGGGCTAAAACGCCGGTCGCATTGCGCATAGCCCCGCCTAACGAATCGCCACGCGTGAGCAAAAAGCGATGCACCAACTCTTCGCGCCAATCGGCTCCAACGGGTTCGAGAAAATTCTGGATGAACTCGCGAATGGCGAGCGTGCCGCCTTCGCCACGAAAGTAGCGCGAGGATTTATCAGAAACGCCAGCCGCAGTTAAAAGCGCGTCGCGCAATGCGGGTTGATTCACTAATTCAACAGGACGCTTCAATGGTTGAACGGCGCTTTTCAATGCGCGCGCTTCGGCGATGAGCGGTGCGGCTTTACGGTTCTTTTCTAAGGCTAAGGCCACAAATCCGGCGCGTGTCGCTTCGCTGGTGGTGACCAGATCAGTTGCGCTTTTGAGATGCTTCAAATGATCTTGCATGACAATGAGTTAAACGAATCGACTAACCACAAAGGCACAGAGACACAAAGGTTGTTGAGAGAAATTAAAGCGCTGCACTCGCCATTTCTCTTCTTTATCTTTGTGTCTCTGTGCCTTTATGGTTAGTTAATCGAGAGAACGCAGCAGGCTTTTATCGAGTTCGCCTTCAAAGACCGTTGTGGCCGGGCCGGTCATGTAAACGTGGTTATTGGAGGCCCATTCAATATCCAAATCGCCGCCGGGCAAGTGCGCTGTGGCGCGCCTAATGGCACCACCGATTTTATTATTTAAAGCTGCCGCTACCACGCTGGCACAGGCGCCGGTTCCGCAAGCGAGCGTGTCACCGGCGCCGCGCTCCCAATGGCGCACCCAGAGTTTCTGCGGGGCTAAAACCTGCACGAAATGCACATTGGTGCGTTCGGGAAAGGCTTCGTGATGCTCGATTTGAAAGCCCAACTCTTTCAGCGGCACGTTTTCAACATCATCCACGAAAATCACCACATGAGGATTGCCCATCGAAACCGCCGTGATGTGATAAGTATCGGCGCCCACTTGCAGAGCTTCATTCACAACTTGCCCATCCGCGTGGCCATTGGTTTTTTCACCCGGCACCATGGGAATTTGCGAACGCTGCAAGCGCGGCATTCCCATGTCCACGCGCACTTTCAAAGGGTTAGCGCCGGGTTCAGCGTCCTGCAATTCAATATGCTGCAAACCTTTGGAAGTCGCCACGGAAATCTCGCCTTTAGCAGCGCCAATATCGAACAAATACTTGCCGAAACAGCGAATGCCGTTGCCGCACATTTCCGATTCGCTGCCGTCGGGATTGAACATGCGCATCCGATAATTAGCGTTGTCATCGGGCAGAATCAAAATCAGTCCATCACCGCCGACTCCGAAATGGCGGTCACAAACCGCTTCGCTAAGCGCGCCCAAGTTCTCTTCCGGCGGCAAGGCCGTTTCGAGACAATCCACCATAATAAAATCGTTGCCCAGGCCCTGCATTTTTACAAAACGAACCGATGAACTCCATTTTTGGGTCATAAATTACCTTCCTCATTTACACCCTTTGAATTTTGCAGCAATTAGCTGCTGTGTGCCACAGGCGACGAAATTGACCCACACAGTTGCCACTTCTACCGGCATCTTTATTGGCATTCATTTTTCACTGAGAAACATCACACATAGATTTTAAATAAAGGCAAACATGGCACTTTCCCAACTGAAAAATTTGGCTGCTTTTACGGTTGCTCTCTCTATTTGGCCGGCTGCGGCATCGGCAGAAACAGTTTTCGTTAAAAGCGTAAATGACAGCGGCCCGAATACTTTGCGGGCTGCTATTACTTTTGCCAACACCCGGCCAGGCAGCACGATTGCGTTTTCAATTCCGCGCGATGCTTTGCGCGATGGCGTGGCTACCATCAGGTTAAAAAGTGCTCTGCCGTCCATTCGTGCCAAGGGAACGCGCATTGACGGCACTACTCAAGCGCGCTTTATTGGTGACACCAACCCGAAAGGGCCGGAAATCGTGATTAATGGCGCACAAGCCGCGATGGAGTTTGAATTGACTGCCAGCGCCCTTCATGTTACCGCTGATCATTGCCTGGTGAGTGGCCTGGTGATTAACAACTTTGTCAGCATTGATGGTTTATTGAGTCGTGCCTCTGGCATTGTCATTAGCGGCGCCAAAGCGACGCAAAACCGCGTGACCGGCTGTTATATCGGCACCGATGCAACAGGAACGGCTCAACTGGGCAATGCTTTTGGCATTTACATCATTGATGGCGCGCATGGGAACATTATCGGTGGCACCGCAGCCAGTAATCGCAATCTTATTTCGGGCAACGATGGAAATGGCATTAGCATATATGGGGCTGGAACAGACGGTAATATCGTGCAGGGCAATTACATTGGCACCGATATTACGGGTGCGGTTAAGCTGCCCAATGCCGCCAGTGGTGTGCATATTGGTGGTGGCGCCGGGCGTAATGTGATTGGCGGAACAACCACCGCGGCACGCAATATCATATCCGGCAATAGGTGGGCAGGTGTTGCCCTTTACGATTTTGGCACTAACAGCAACATTGTGCAGGGCAATTACGTGGGAACGGATGTCAGCGGCACTTTTGCCTTGGGTAATACAAAAGTTGGCGTTCATATAACTGAAGATGCCCAGGAGAACTTGATTGGCGGAGTTGAAAAAGGGGCTGGTAATCTCATCTCCGGCAATGACGCGTTAGGTGTCTGTCTTTGCAAGCGTGTGAAAAACAACAAGGTGCAGGGAAACCGTATCGGCACGAATGCCGAGGGCACCGTTGCTGTTCCTAATGACTCTGGAATTACCATCAGAGAAGGCTCTTCGGGAAACCTGATTGGAGGCACCCTTGCCGGCGCGGGCAACCTGGTTTCAGGCAATAAGGGCAACGCCCTTGCCCTGGCTGCACCTGGAACCATGAACAACGCTATACAGGGCAACATTATCGGTTTGGATGCGACGGCGAACACGCCTCTTGGCAATAGACTCGGCCTGGCAATTCTTAGTGGCGCTTCCTCCAATCGCGTTGGGGGCGCAGAAAGCGGTGCGGCGAATATCATTGCCGGCAATCACGAATCCGGCATCGTCCTGATTGACGCCAACACGCAAAAGAACCTTGTGCAAGGCAATTTTATCGGCACTAACAGCAAAATGGCGCGCCTGGTCAACGAAGATCGCGGTATTCGCATCGCCGACGGCGCGCACGATAATATCGTCGGCGGCACTAAGAGTTCTGAGGCCAATACCATACTCGCCAACAGGGGCGCTATTTTAATATCCGGCGATAAAACCACAGGTAATCTTACAGAAGGTAACATTGTGGAGAGCGCCGTAGTGGGCAACTGGCGCAGTGGACAAACGAAAAACGAATTCACGCCTATGGAATGGGATGTAACGCCTTTTATCAAAGAAGTTAAAGCGCTTGGTGAACAAGCTGCTGATAATCAAAATGCCGATTACGTGTTTCGCTTTCAATATACGGGCGGCAATCATCGTTTGGACATTGAATGGGCGGAACTTTGGGTCAATGGCAAACTCCTGTCACGCGATACGCATCGTGGTTCGACGGGCAACGCTAACGAAAATAATGAATATCGCTTTTCTCTTCCCGTGCCCGACCCTCAAGCTACTTACATACTGCGCGCCAACATCCTGAGTGGCGGCGATTCCAATGGCGAAATTCAATTAAGTCGTAAGTCCAGAGAACCTAAATAAACTGCCAGCCTCTGCTATAATTTGGGGTGTCAGTAAAGGAGCCTCAATGAGAG
>DASWNL010000442.1:0-12613 GCA_036399215.1 Abditibacteriaceae bacterium | reverse complement strand
CATCGAGCATGGCCCAGCGTACATCTGCGGGGTCGGCGACGCGCACTACCCAACACGTTTGCCCGCCGTTGTCAAAAAAGCCAGCAACGGCAAAGGCCAGATATCCCTGCGGTATGTGCGCTCCGAACACACTGGTGAACTGTGTCCAGCTTTCTACCTTGACGGGACGGTGGATTGGCCCCTGTCCGGCGATACCGACAAACCCCGCGATGTCGGTACGCACCGGCTCGATCACCGAGGGGCGCAAATCTGTCTGCTCAAAGTAAACGCCAGGAGCACGATAAGCGAACATAGCACAAGAAACGCGACACTAAATGTCACGTAAAAATGACGCAAAACCAACCATCAACCAATCATTAACCAGCTATTAACGAATCATTAGCCGGGGAAAGTAACCGAGAGTCCCTCGTGAACGATTTCCAAAGTTTCGATAGCGACTTCGTTGTTTTTGGCATTAATGGTGGGGCCTTCCCATTTGCGAGGCCAAGCATTATAAAAGTTCCAGGTTACTGCAGGCTCGCGCGCCTCATTGAGCAGGACAATGGCGCCGGAAAGCCGTTGGGTCTTGCCGTCCAAAACTTTTTTGCGCCACTCCCATATCTCCTTGCGGTTGGTCAAGCCACGCTTAAGGACTATAGGTGGGAATTTTGTAAGGCCGGGCAGTTTACGCACCGTAGTACCCTCATCGCCATTCCGATACTCTATGACGTCGGTTTCCGTTGATAACCCGCTAACCTCCGAAAAGCCGCCCACCTCGATGCCGTCAATCTGGATACGAAAGTTAAACCCCGAAAAAGGATCGTTTCGATTTCCTGTTTCAGCCATGTATCTCCCTCCTTGTTGATGAGAACCGTTTGAAGCCGTTATCAGACATTCCTACGTCGTTACATCGGCAGTTTTCTGGCTGAAGCGGAATATGACGTATTCCGCGGGTTTGACAGGCGCTAAGCCAATGTAGCAGACCAAGCGACCATTATCAATGTCATCCTGCGTCATGGTAGTGCGGTCGCACTTGACGAAAAATGCCTGCTCTTGCGTGGTGCCCATCAAAGCGCCGCTACGCCACACGCCAATCAGGAAGTTTGTTATGCTGCGCCGGACCCGTGACCACAACGGCTCATCGTTCGGCTCGAAAACGGCCCACTGTGTGCCTTCTTCAATCGACTCCTCGATAAAGATGAAAAGGCGGCGCACGTTGACATAGCGCCATTGCGGGTCGCTGGAACGCGTGCGTGCGCCCCAAACGCGAATGCCGCGCCCATCGGGCCGGAAATCACGAAGTACGTTGATGCCGAGCGGATTGAGAATGTCGTGTTGTTCCTTGGTCAGCCTGTATTCCAATGGCCCCCGGTCTCCGCTGAGATCACGGGTAATTATGCCGCGTAATTCTTCGTTCGCCGGTGCTTTATGCACGCCGCGCTCTATATCGGTACGCGCATAGACACCAGTCACATGGCCGCCGGGCGGTACCAGAAGCGCATCTTGGGAGCGCGCATCGAAAACGTGAACCCAGGGATAAAACACCGCGGCATACTGGCTATCCTGCTGCGAGGGCAAACTCGTCGACACCAGGGTGACATCACCCTGCCCTTGAGGCGTTTGAAGAATAGCAAAGCGATCGCGCAGTCGCTCGCACTGGTTGATAACGGCACTGGCAATGGCACCCTGCGCGACCGGGTTCAGCGCCGGATGCACTTCGTCCGGCACGCAAAGCAGTGAGATTTCATCAATCATCTCCAACGACGCTAACCCCGTTCGACTTCTGCTCGAAATCGAAGGATCACCGGCGCCGTTGCCAATGTAACGGTCGGCGTTCATGGCCACACTTCCGTCGCTACCACCCAGAAGCTGCCCGCCATCGAAGGCTATATTAGCGGGGCGGGCTGTCGGCACAGCCGGGTCTGACCATTGGACGTTCACAAGATGGGAGGCCCCATTTACCCTAGTTAGCACATAGTTCGGCCCACGCGGATCGAAGCTTAAGTTGTCGTAGTCCTCAATCACATCCGGTTCACGGCGATCAGGGTTATTAAGGTTGGCACTATCAGTCGGATCAACGAAATTCAGAGGCGCTTCGGAGAAGTAGAGAATTGTCAGCCGAAAACCACTGCGGCTACCATCGCGCACTCTCAGGAAAATGCGATTACCCCATTCGCCGGCACCAAGAGCCTGAACTACCAGCGTCACGGCTCCATCGGTTGCCAGAGCAAGATTGGCTGGCGTGGCGTCCGAGCGCGTTACGCGGCTCACAAATGCGCGTCGCCCTCCATTCTCGAAAAACCCTTGAATGGCATAGGACAGAAAGGAAACCGCCGGATCAGTGTGGACGCCGAACCAACGTTGATACGATAACCAACTGGTCACCAAAACTGGCGACGTCGGCCCGCGTGCGGTCTGACCAACGAATCCCGACGTGCTCGTACTTACACCTTCAATTGGCACCGGGCCGGTACTAATCTCTTCAATGTAAACGCCTGGTGCGAGATATTCAGGCATTACGGCCCTCCTTTTTATTATTTACAGCGCTTTTGGTGTTGCGAACTTTAGGTTGCGATTTAGCAGATTCAGGCGGCCCCAGAGGTCATGAAAATCGCCTACTGGGTCTTAAAGCCTTCTGCCAGTCAACTGTCACGGCAAACGAGAATGCTGATCGTCGCCTCTTTTTCCTCTTCGTTCTCGTTCTTAAAGATAAAAGTAACCGGGTTATCATCCAGCAATTTAACGGCATCCCCCAGAAACAATTGGAAATGTTGCAAGCTAATCCACTTGTATGGAAATTTCTTATCAGGTGCAGCAGGCATGTTATCCATTGCCCCATGATCCGGAGTAACCTGTCCATTGGGTTGTCCTCCATGTTGTTGCTGTTGTTGCTGCTGTTGTTGCTGCTGTTGTTGCTGTTGCTGAGCAGGGTAGATCCCTTTTACAATGGCAAAAGAAACATCTTTAATGTTGGAGGTGACCAATAAAAGTCTCACATCAACGGCTGGACAGGGTTGAACCTTCACTTTTATCCACTGCTTGGCCGGGAGTACCCTTTCAACTCTATCCACAGCTTCCACCGGGATGGGTGGGGGACTGGTTGTCAGGGACAATTTTTGTCCGTCAACGGTAACATTCAATTGCACATCGAGTTTTGCCATAAATATCCTCCTGTCGTGCACTGTCAGTCTGCAAATTAATAACTACAACTGCATAACCAGTTTCATTGCTCGCTCAACATTATTCGCCCAGCATCTTAAAGCGAAAAGGACTGACCTGCACTGTCCCTTGAGGCTGCACGAGTATGCCGGATTGTTTCTTTTCACTGCCATCCGGTAACTTGGCCGTTATATCTACCGATGATGTCGGCTGCGGCAAACTGAAATAGTAGAACCACCCCCCATCATTTCCGGTCATCACAATTTCGCTCTGGCCAGAGATTTCAATCGACGCGCCGCGAATAGGCTCGCCAGCGTTGGTCAAAACCCAACCGCGTAACGCCGTTTGTGGCAGGCTGTTGGTACGGCCCTGTTGAATCGGCACTTTAATATCGTAAGTGGATGTTGTAGGTAAAGTAAAACGGAGCAGCACATCGCCAGAACTCTGCCTATCGGGAAAGACCAAGACCCACTGCCCGGTGTCGTCGATCAGGTAAGAATTGTTAGTTCCGGGAACTGTAATCGTGGCGCCGACTAATGCTCTACCATCCGGGTGATACAGGCTGCCGCGCAATACTGTCAGTCCAAAGCCAGCTACAGTGCTTTGTTGGGGAAAAGGATAATTAAAGCCCGGATCTAAATCAACTCGGATTAAATCCAACTCGGTGTAAGGTTGTCGCCAACCGTCTATCTGTAGAGGTAAATCGATCTCTATTTCTTTTGATTGGTAAAATTGGCTGTTAATGCGAACGACATAGCGTCCTATTATATCTAACCGGGTGTGAAAGGGCACCCCCGGCTCCTTTACAGTGCCATAAAACAGATAATAACCCTGGCTGGTGCTACCTACGATCATCTCTAAGGCGTCGGGAAAGGGAGCACGCAAACCTTGTGACAAAACCTGGCCGGTCAGATAAAACCGCAAGGAGCCGAGAGGGCGCGGATTACGGCCGCGTCCGCCTTGCCCGCGAGCGTAGCGATCTTCTATATTGAAAATGTAGGTCACCGGAGACAGGCGACGTATTTCCTGAGTAAGGGTCATGTCTCTATTGCTCGGCACGATACTCGTACGACCAACTGAATCAATAACTACTCAACGGTCACATCTCAATAGTCACAACTCGACAATTTTGACGCAACGGCAACGTCGCAGCGACTACTACGCCACGGCAATTACTCTGGCAACATCGCCAAGTCAACCACTCCATTTTGCAGGCCGGCCAAGCGGTCGAGAACCCGTGCCTGATTGCTCTGGCGCAGAGAGTCTATCTGTGTGACACGCACTTGGTAACAAACGGATAAGCGGTACGGCTCCCGCAATGCTTCCCAGATGCGCGTTAATTCCTCAAGCGTCAAGCGGCAAAAAACAATACGTAAATC
Organism: Abditibacteriaceae bacterium; assembly: GCA_036399215.1. Classification (GTDB taxonomy): domain Bacteria; phylum Armatimonadota; class Abditibacteriia; order Abditibacteriales; family Abditibacteriaceae; genus DASWNL01. Next base: position 8,096 of record DASWNL010000442.1, on the reverse strand, counting down.
TTCGGTGATTGTAAAAGGAGGGCCACCGGTTGGCTCTCTCAACAACAGAATAGCATTATCATACAACACCTGCATGGTTTTTCCCAAGAGCAAATGGTCGTACTCACCAGTTTGTGTAAAAGGCGTTATGAGATACGATAAATCTAACGACAGGGGCGGGAACTGGGTGCTATCGCGGCTATTACCTTGAACTACAGGTTGGTTTTTGAGGAACTCGTTTTCGCAAACCTGATAAAGCCAGATGGACAGTTTGTAGGATGAGTTTCTTGCAGTCTCCGTAGGATTCTTCAGGACAATGTCCTGCGGGCCATTTACGATGCTCTGAATCAGGGTATCCTTCTCGAACTCCTGCCACAAAATGCGACGCAGGGCCTCGCTTGACTGTCGGATTACTTCATAGCTACTCATGGTGTTTTACCTGTGCCTATCACCAACTCAGATAACTGCCCCTAAATCCAACAAGTAATCACTCAATTAAACCTATGATTCTAACCATATGATTCGGGTTACCTAATTGTATCGCAAATAGGCACGCATGAGGTGTAAAAAATTCTCAAAAAGATAACTTTTTTGAATCTCTAATACGGCGTTTCGTGAAACTTCGCGGCGTTAAGTTCGGTAGGAAGGGCACGTGCGGTGGATCACTATGTACCACGGCACCACAGATCAACTATATGCTTTTTAATCCTTCTACAACTCGCGGTAAACAGCGGAAACATAATTTAAAGCGTCGATAGTGAGAAAGGAAACCAAAATGAGTAAAACACCACAGACCCCCTACTTTAAGGAAAAGGACGAAGTAGCAATGGTTACCACGTTTTTCTTTCTGCCAATCGGGCTTCTAATTCTCTGGTTTGCAAAAACTGTTTTGGGCATCTCAGGTGACGCGGTTTTAGCAACATTGGTGGTAATCCCCGTATTGATCTACTGCATTATATCAGGCAGAATCAAAGGCTTTAAGGGGCCTGGGGGAATAGAAGCTACATTTTTAGAAACCGCTTCACAACCAATAAAAGTGGGGTTAGAGAAATTAGAGCCTTCTAATCAAGATATGCAGATCATAGAGAAGGCAAGCCTATCCGAATTAGAGCAATGGAAACAACAAATCAATGATGCCCTGCCGGTAATAATGACCTTGCATTTAGGCAATTTGGAGATCGAGGATCAATACAGCGCTTATGGCGTTATACATTATCTTGATTTCTTATCTCAATTTCGCAACTTTAGGTTTATTGTGTTTTTAGGCAATGACAAGAGATTTATTGCGTATATGCAACCTTGGGTGCTAAAGGGACTTTTGAACAACCCTAACCTCGGTTATGAGTTTATACATTTAACTAATGCCGGTCAGATGAGTGATTTACGTCGTTTTCCTGGCTTAATCGAAGAAACAGTGACCGTTGAAACCACAAATAGTGGGGCATTAGCTGTAATGACAAAACATAACTTGGATGCCCTCATAGTAGTTGATGGGAATCGCCAATTGAAAGGAGTTGTAGATCGAAACCAGATTCTCAGCAAGATGATGTTAGCCTTAGGAACACAGAGCAATTCTTAATGAGTTTTTTGACACTTCAAATCTAAAACGATTAACTACTTTTGTTGATGACTTTGCCATCTGACCCAGTTAAGATAATTGATAGCGGGTGAGTAAAATGGGCACCTGCTTTTTCAAAAACGGGGCAACCGAAAAGCCAAAAACCCTTATAAAATACGGGTTTTTAGGAGAAAGACGGTTCCATGCCTGTCACGCAGGAGACCGCCGGTTCGAATCCGGTCGGGACCGTAAAATAGTGAGTTCCACAAGGGTGAATGCGGATTTTTCCTTGTAAAACAAGGAGCTTTACTATTTTCAGGGGTTATCCAGTCGCCCAATCAAACAAAGGTTTGGTGGGCGAAAATGAAAAAAAGGACTCCTGCTTTCGTAAATTCGAAAGCGGATCTCAAACTAAGTTCTGATGCATTTAAAGCCGGCGAGGCTACTTCTCGCGCGGCTCTTTTCGTGTCTGTCCCAGATTTAAAGCACCACTTACAAGACTGGCTTTATGACTGCCAATTTAGGCAACATTCACCACGAACTACTGAATTTCGCCAGCATACAGGTGAAAAGCTGATTTGGTTTTTGGAGCGCCAAAAGTGTGATCGCTGTTCAGTTGTTGAGTTACGACAGTTTTTAGCCTATGTCGCTAACGGACATTTAGAGGCTGGTGGACGTTGGGGCAACCCTAATATGAAGCGTCCGGTGCGACCGGCCACACTTCACCGCTACTACCGCGAACTACGCACACTATTCAGTTGGATGGTGACTGAGGATATAATCCCAGCCTCCCCCGTTGACTGGATTTCTCCCCCGAAGATACCCTCGGAGCAAATTCAGCCATTTACGGCTGACCAACAGAATGCGCTGCTAAACGCATCGCGCCGGTCTACTCACCCACGCCGTGATGAGGCAATTGTCTTATTTCTGCTGGATACTGGTGCTCGCGCTTCAGAATCGTGTTCGCAACGTCTGGGTGATGTTGACCTTCAAGGACAGCGGGCGACGATCATAGGTAAGGGCAATAAGCGACGCACGGTTTTCTTTGGACGAAGAACCGCTAAAGCACTGTGGCAATACCTTCGTGAAGAGCCACGCGGTGATGATCAACCGATTTTTCTGGCAGATCGTGGCAATGATGCCGGGGAGGCATTAACCCGGATTGGATTATTGCGCCTAATCCAACGCTTAGGAAAGACAAGCCATATTCAGGCAACACGCTGTTCTCCCCATACCTTCCGCCATACGTTTGCTGTCGAGTTCCTCCGCAATGGTGGAAACGTTTTTAGTTAGCTTGAAAGAGCTGCTCGGTCACCCTAGCCTGCAGATACTAACCGTTACGTTGCCTTAGCTGATCTGGAGCACCATCATGGATATCTATTCCACACTGGTTCGATTAAAATACTTTGCTCCCAGATTTAGACAAACCACGACTGCGGCAAAAGGAACACTGCGCCACGTGGATGAATTTTAATACTATTGTTATGCTTTTCAAGCCACTTTTCAAACAGCGCGGCGACCTGCGGCAATTCAGTAGCGGGATGTGGCGTCATGGCAAGATTACGCGTGAGATGAACTTGCGCTCGATGGCCGTCAAAAAGCACTTCTGATTCATCTAATGCAGCATAAAGCTCCATCGTCATGCCGGTTTTAGCAATGTTGGCCGTTCCTATTTTTACGTCTGGAATACCAGTAAACGCGCAGAATTTTGATGGCGCGAAAGTGCCGCTTCGTGGGTCGAAAACAAAATAAGTCACCGTCCGGCGCTTCCATAAAGCAGCTTTTTTCGGCACCGACATTTCTTGATTCCAGCGTAACAAATTAAGCATCACTTCAAGCAAGTCACCAGCAAGGTGAATGCGCTCACCCGCCGCATGGGCTAAAGGTTGGGAGACAGCTAAAGCACGTTCGATTTCTTCTTTCACTGGCAAACCTTCGGCGGGTAACGCCGCCAATCCCAAATAATTTAGCCGTTTTATTTGGTTGCCGATAACGTGCGGCAGTAAAACAGTTTGAAAGGCGCTCATGCCAACGTGACGCATGAGCAAAATCGTGTTCGCCGCTAAGTTACGCCGCCCGCGCTCGACGTGTGCGCTCATCATCGCCACAAAACAATCGGTTTCGAGCTGCGGCTGAAACAGGTGAGCTGTCGCAAACTTCGCGTGATTCGCCACCGGGTCGGCGCGGCTAATTTCAAACTCAATCCACAAGCGCCGCGAACCGTCCTCACGCTCAAGCACCACATCCGCACGCGATGAGTAACCTAAAAATTGTTCCAAATCCGGCGGCAGCAGCCGTACTTCGCGACGACAAATCCAACCCGATGGACAACTCTCGGAAAAGGCGTGTTGAAGAAAGGTCGCTAAATTACCCATGAGGATTTCAGAATACTGCCTGCTGCGATAGATAAAGCTATCGCGGCGTTCTGCGCTGTGATAACCTTTTCTGCCCATTCGTGCGGCGCCAAAGAACCACACCGTCCAAAGCATGAATGAGAAAGACGCTGTGCTACTCTAATCCTTTAGCTGAATGGATGGTGGATAACACCAGTGGCTTTTCATCTTTTTCCTCCCTCACGTTTTGCAGTGGCAGACCTTTTGACTAAGAGAAGTTCGAAGCGTAGTCCGTCCAATGTGAACCGCATCACCTTCACGTAAAGAGGCTGATGTGATCCGGTGCCCATTGAGCCACGTTCCATTCGTGCTGGTGCAATCGGCTATATAAAAATTCAAGCCGTCAAAGGAAATTTCTGCATGGCTCTGTGAAACCTGCTCATCATCCAAACAAATATCACACCAGAGCGCACGCCCTAACAGGATTTTATGGCCGGGCAAAATGCTTTGCTCAAATCGTAAGCCCTGCCGCGAAACGAAAATCAGTACTGGCCCCGAAATGGATAGAGACGAAATTACTGTTCTATCTTCAACACCTTCAATAGTATGCCGTCGTGTAACAAATCGGGCATGAGACAATCTATCAGGCTGTGTGGCAAACCAACCATACAAAGCGACGACAAAAAACAAAGCGCTCAGAATGACAAATAACAAGGGCCACGGCGGAGATGACTGAGGCAACGGCTGCGGTACGTCACTGATTAGTACCACATCACGAGGCAAGTTCACCTCTCCTATGCGAACCGGTTCTATGTGGGTTGGCTGGCGAGGTGGCGCTTGTGTCGACTGTTCTGCTGTTTGGGCCAATTTGCCGTGCGTTTGTGCCCTCGTTACTGCGCTCGGTGGTGGCATGGTAACGTGCTGCTTTTTTGAAGTGGTGGGCGCTTCAGTTTGAATTACTGCAGGGGCGGGCTTACTTCTTGCCATGAGGGTTGCCGGTGCCGACGGCGTGGGAGAGTTGGCGCGACGCGCTAAATCTCCTTCGCGTTGGGGGATAAGGCCATCATCCCATAAACGCGGCCCACCCTGCGTTTTAGCAATTCTCAACAAATGTTCACGCGCAATCAGATGGCGCACCGTAGCGCGGCGGTGCTGTGGTGCTGGATGCGAAGCAAGATACTGCTCAACCTCACTTTCATGGAGGTCGCCCAAATGGCCTAACATAGAAACCGCCGCACGCGGATCATAACCCAAACGACTCATCCAGCGGGCGCCCTGCTTATCAGCTTCATTCTCCTGTTCACGCGAGTAACCACGTGACCAATCGATAAAAGCTACGTCTGCAGCTAATGAAACGGCACGATGTGCTTTACCTTTTCCCAAAACTTTATCGCCTAATTCAAAGGCCAATGCTTGTGCCCTTTGGCGTTTTTCGAGAGTCTGTGTGCCATGCCGCAGATCAATATGCGCCGTTTCATGACCCAAAACCGCCGCCAGTTCAGCATCGTTAGCCATTAGACGCAGCAAGCGCCGGGTTATATAAACATTCCCGCCGGGCGTAGCCAGAGCGTTTAGTATTTTTTCGTTGTCCAACACCTTGTAAGAGAAGGGAATAACGCGCCGTTTCGATAGAGAGGCAAAGGCTTGACCGATGCGGCGCACGCGGCGCGAAAGCGGATCAGAGGCGGGTAAAGCCTTGCCCCAGGGTCGCTCTACTTGGTGCGCCACGCTTTCTCCCAGTTTGATCTCTTCAACGTCACTCATCGCGCGCAGTGGTAATGCGCCCATGACGAATAGAAGACAAATCAGGCACAGCATAAGGCAATCAGAACCAAAAGGAAGCCAACTGTGGCACAGTGTGAACTTCACGACTTCATTGCCTCTTTCCCATCGTGGGCACAATCGGCGGCGAAACGACGCAATGCGCTCAACTGCCCCAACCGCGCGTCCAGTAATTTTTGCGAGGCCTGCAACGCACTTTTAAAGCGTGCCCAGGCTGCTGTTTTTTGCGGCGAAGCGGCCAGCCGTTTTTCAAGGTGCGGCGTCCATTGCTTAAGCGATGAGGCTAATGCTGTCAATTTCTGACGCTGCCTATACACACGATTTTCATCGTCTTGTAAAACACGCGCAGCAGCTTCAAACGATTGAACGGCGCGGGGTAAATCAGTGCGGCGCCGCGTTTGGCGCAAGCGTTCGCCGTCTAAAGCGGCCTGGCGCAGTGGCTGAAGATGGCGGCGATCCATTTCTACCAAACGCGTGAAATCACGGTTTAAGTTCGCCAGCGAAGCCGAGGTATCTTTAGCCCAACGCGCCGGACGCCCCGCTAAGGGCACACGGCTCAGCAAAGCCAGCGCGCGGTTATTGGCAATGGTATTCAACACAGGCGTTAGTTTGGTGCTGGCCTGTGCCAGATCCGCCGCGCTTTGCTGCATTTGATGACCGCGCCTGCCACTCTGACTGGCCACGCGCAAATCTAAGGGCGCATGGTCGAGACGATAAAGCAATCGCTCAAATGGTTTGGACGGCATTTGATTCTGCTGATTATTCTGCGCCCTACCCGGAAACAGAAAGCCCATGCAAGGTAAAACGAGACAAAGCCGTGCGAAATTAAAAGTTAATGGTTTCATAGAAATTTAAGAGTTCGCTTCCCAGATGGCAAAGCGCTGCTTTGTTTGCAGAATGCGACGGGCGCTCTCCTCTACGCGCGTGGCTATCACGGGGTCGCTTTTCGCCGCTTTGACCAGGGTGCGAAAGGCGCGCTGCTGCTTTTGGGGCGTGCCGGGGATCAGCAGAATGTCAACTCCTGACCGCACCGATGCAACAACGGTGTCTTCCCATTTACGTCCTTTGCTAATGGCGCCCATTGACATGCTGTCGCTGATGACCAATCCTTCAAATCCCATTTCATCGCGCAGCATCTGCTGCAAAACCCGGCGTGACAGCGTGGCTGGATTCTTTTTATCCAGCGCCTCATAAACGATATGCGCGGGCATGATGGCTCCCACGCCGTTTTCTACGGCCGCGCGAAAGGGCGCAATGTGAGTGGATTGCAGTTCCTTATCGCCCAGCGATACAACGGGCAGCGAAAGGTGCGAATCCACCGCCGTTGCGCCGTGTCCGGGAAAATGCTTGGCCGTTGCGATAACGTTTTGCTTTTGTAATTCACGGATATACTCGCCGCCCCACTGGGTCGCCAACTGTGGATCGGAACCAAATGAACGGTCGCCGATAACGCCGCGACGACGAGGCGTCGTCACCACATCCAAAACGGGCGCCAAATTCATGTTGATGCCTACAGCGCGCAGGTTTTCGCCAGTAACAGCTGCCGCCTGTTGCACGGCGCTAATATCGCCGGCGCGCGCCAGTTTCCGATTTGAATCAAAAACCGGCATACCGGCGCTTGGCCCCAGACGCACAATGCGCCCACCTTCCTGATCAGTTGCCACTAAAGCCGGAATGCCCGTTTCACCGCGTGCCACTTCTTGCACTTGCCTGGTTAAAACACTTACCTGTTTCAGGTTATGCACGTTATTGCGAAACAGGATGACACCACCAACATGGCATTTTTTTATCAGATGGCGCGTTGGTTTATCCAAAACAAGACCGTTAAAGCCGATCATGATCATCTGACCGGCGCGTTGCTCCAGCGTCATGGCTGCCACGGTTTGTTCAACACCTCCCGCTGCTGTCTTTTGGATGGCATCTGCTTCTCTATATGCGTCACCACCTGGTGAAACAGATGTCGGCGCTTCTGCCGTGGGTGCTTCTGGCATGCCCTCTATGTTACTATGAAGCGGCGTTGCCAACGGTCGAAGAGATGAGGGCGTGGGGGTGAGATGAGGCCTCTTTTGCGGAGCGCTGAATTTTTGTCGCTGTATTCCAACAATGGTAAGCAGGATAACGCCTGTAAACAAACTCAGGCCCAGCGTGATTTTTCTGGAAAAAGCATCCATAAGAATTGTTACTGCACTTCCACGCGAAACATTTGCGCTGGAAACCCTTGTTGGTCTTCTTCAGAACCTTGCGCTGAAAAATGACGCTCCGTGCTGCTTCGCCTTGCAGCCTCCTCCAGACTGTAACTTAGAGTTGTCCTGATCCAGATTCGCATGATGCCACGCTGCCAGGGCGTTACCTGAAGACGCAAGTGGCGCTCACCACCATAAGCCCAATTTTTTAAGTAATAAGCCTCTGCTACACGATGGGTGATCGGCTCGGCACTGGCGCTG
>DASWNL010000441.1:0-7394 GCA_036399215.1 Abditibacteriaceae bacterium | reverse complement strand
GCAAGAGCCTTTGGCACCCTTAGTCGCAGCGCGGCTCGCAGAAAGAGAGACAACGCATTTTTTCGAGCAGGCTCAGCAAGCCTATGAAGTTTTGCAAGCGCGTTATGACGGGGTAGTAGTTGAAGGCGTTGGTGGCTTGATAGTGCCGATTGCTGAAAGACAAGGGCGCTTTTTGACGTGCTTAGATTTAATTGAAGCATGGCAACTGCCCGTTGTGATTGTGGCGCGGCGCACTTTGGGGACGATTAACCATACTCTTTTGACTGTAGAAGCGATGCAAAAGCGTGCGACAATCGCAGGCTTGATTTTTTGCGACGCCGAACCTGTGTCGAACGATGATATTGCGGCGCAAACCAGCGTTGATATTATCGCTGAGACGACTGGATTACCAATTTGGGGACAGGTGCCGTTTCTGAAAGATTTAAGTCAGAGTGCCCTGCGCGAAGCGGTAGATAAATCTTTGCAAATTCCAAAATAAAAGAGCCTGATTTTGAAATCAGGCTCTTTTATCTTAATTTCCGCGCAAGCCACCAATAGTGCCCGGCGTTACTTTGTTACTTTGGGGCGCACTGGGCGCTGGAGCACCGGGAGCAACAGGAGGAGCTGGAGAAGCCGGGTTCGCCCCAGGTGGCGAAGGATTTTGAAGACCCGGTGTAGCAGTAGGCTGCACTTCCGGCGTTTTCGTCAATGTGTCGCTGGAATCTTCGAGACTTTTTGCACGAGTGATGTCTATAAGCGGTTCGCTTTTGCGTGTTACCCATTGGTAATAGCTGATGGGGCCGATATGAGACGGCAGGAACAGCAGGCCAAAAGCGATGACAATGAAGGGCCATTTAACGCCACTTTGAATTTTGGGGTCGTCGCGTTGGTCAGGCCGCACGCTACCCATTTGATAGAGTAGGTTAGCCCACTGGCGCCCGGTCTTTTTATCGGAGGCCGCCACAAAAGCTAATCCCAAAACCAAAATTGTGGGCAGAAAACGTAAAACAAACGGGAAAATGAACTGGCTTTCCATGATGTGGGAAGTCTAACTCAATAAGCGCGAGTTTTAATTATCCTACCTGTCGTTCAACGGCATGTGATACAAATCGTCCCAGTTATTCCGATTGCCCTTCCACCATTTAGCGTGCTGGTCGCCGTAGAGTATATTGGTGCCGCTAATTGCGCCCTGGCTCCAACCCGCGTCACCCATCAGCGTATGGCCGTGAAATTCATTCGCCACTTGTTGTGGCCCACCGCCGCAGAAAAGCAAAGGATAGCTGGTAGGATTTTGCAAGGCCGCATCGGCGCGCGGCAACTGAAAGAGGCCGCCGGCGGGATTAGGCATGCCAATCACATTGTTCTGGTTAGGCTGGGCAGCAGGATCGTTGTTTTCCACAACAATGAAACTATAGTTGCCTTCTTCAGATTCCGGGCGATAAACGCCCGTCCACGATTTGCAATTCCACAATTGGTAATTTTTTGTGTAAGAGTGCAGCGTTTGTGACAATTGCGGTTGATAGGGCAAGCCGCCGGACGGCGCCGACCAATAAGGATAGCCAACTGGATAGCGTTCATCCCAATCTGAGGTATACATCGCGATGGCAACGCCAATTTGTTTGAGATTGTTGATGCAGTCAATGCGCCGTGCCGATTCGCGCGCCCGCGAAAACGACGGAAAAAGCATGGAAGCGAGCATCGAAATTATCGCTATGACGACTAAGAGTTCAATTAAAGTGAAGCCGCGCCGAGTGCCTTGAGATTGGCCGCGCACTTTGGAGTTATGAACCTGGCGGGTGTGAAAGAAAACCATGAAAAACATCCTTGAGCCGGGAAGTGGCACGAAGGCTTGTCAGAATAATTCCAACAAAAAGCCGCTATGCCTTGAGCTGTTTTTCACCAGTGAATTACAAGCAAATCACGGATGAAACAGCAACTTAAGACAGTAGCGGCGCGAAGCGGTTGCAACAAGGAATGTGAAGAAGTGTGACCAAAATGCTTTAAACAGGCCACAAAAACTTGATTTTTGACCGTAATAACTTCAGGTCAGTAAGTCAGTGTCTTTGGGTTCTACTTCAGCCTCTTCAGCTTCGTTGTTCTCTTTAAATTCAAAAGAGACTTTGCCTTCGAGAATTTCTTCGATAGCGGTGGAAAGCGGATTCGCCACTTTCACCGCAGTTAATGGCGTGGCGCCATTTTGTAGTTGACGGGCGCGTTCGGCGATGGCCCGTGCCAAGGCGTATTTCCCGCCGGGCACGCGCTTTTTCAATTCAGTGATATTGTCTTGCGGCATGAGCGATTCATTGGCTCCGATAAAAAAAGTTGCTCCCAAACACACAAATCCATTTTGCGCGTTTCATGGAGCCTATTAATTATAGCGGTCGGCACGCTTTTTCACAATGCCGCTGCATTCTTCCCATTTTCTTTGCGCGGCCAAAGGCACCGGAGTTCAGTAAAATTTCTCTTGTGAATTCCTCATCAATACCGCTACTGGAACAACCGCGCGTGCATGAACTCATCGAACGGGGCGCGCGGGCCGGTCGCTTATCATATCAAGAAATTAACGAACTTTTAGGCGATTTGTCATTGGATGACTTAGACGCCGAAGAACTTTTCGAGGCGCTGGACGAACGCGCCATCGCCGTTGTAGATGAAGTGGCACCTTCATCACCAAAGAACGCTAACCAGGCTGCCAAAGCCAATACAAAGCCCGTTTCTGGAACGTCTGCCAAAGCGAAAAGTGAAAAAACGCCCAAAACCGCTAAATCAACGGATGCCAACAGCGATTTGGATGATGTTTTGGCTTCGCTTGATTCTCTGGAAGAGATCATGGCAACGCGACTGGAAAACTGGCAAAAAATCCTGTCCGAAGGCGCAGCGCCTGTTGCCACGTTGGACGACGAAGATTTTGAAAGCCGCCCCGTTGAAGATGCTTACAAGCAATACATGCATCACATGGCGCAGTTTCCGCTGCTTGCTCCTGCCGAGGAAGAGCGTTTAGCACGCATAGCGAAAAACGGCTCTCCTGAAGAGCAAGAAGAAGCGCGGCGCAAGTTGGTGGAAGGCAACTGGCGCCTGGTGGTTTACATGGCGCGCAAATATGGCGAGCGCACCACTTTGCCAATGCTCGACCTTATCCAGGAAGGTATGATCGGTTTGATGCGCGCTGTGGAGCGGTTTGACCCGCAGCGCGGGCAGCGACTCAGCACTTATGCGACGTGGTGGATTCGCCAGGCGATAAACCGTGCCATCGCCGACCAATCACGCTCAATGCGCCTACCCGGCCATATTTATGCTGTTATGCAGAAAATTCGCCGTGTTCAAAGCGAGCTTTCACAAGGTTTAGGACGCTCGCCATCGCGTCTTGAAATCGCCGAAGCGGCAGAAATGCCACTTAGCCTTGTGGAAGAAGCAATGCGCGCTTCAATGCAACCGCTTTCGCTCGATTCGCCTGTTGGTGAAGACGAACATATGGAGCTTTCCGACATTATCGGTGGTGAAGAGGACGAAAGCAAAATTCGCGTCTCGCGTGGCGAACTGCGCTCTGGATTAGAACAGGCTATGGAAGCCTTATCTGATCGCGAGCGCGTTGTCATATCCAAGCGCTTTGGGATTGGAGATTATGCCGAGGACGGCCCGCAAACTTTAGACGATATTGCGACCCAGTTAAGAATTTCCCGCGAGCGGGTGCGCCAACTGGAAATCCGTTCCCTGCGCAAACTACGCCGTCGCACGAAGGGCACGCCATTAGCTGACGCCTTTGGCGAAGAGTAAAGTCGGTTAGTGGTCTTGGTTTTTTCTTGACTTTCAAAAGCCAGGACTCAACGCAATCGCATTAGACGCACCCTGGTATGAGTAGCGTTGTCATTCCCGCGCAGGTGGGAATCCATATAGAAGAATGTGCGCAGCAAAAGCTGTTGTTATGATCACTCAAACGTATGGATTCCCACCTGCGCGGGAATGACGAATACTCTCACACGGTTTCTCGATCCCTAATGCGATTGCCCAAGACTCAAGACCAAAGCCGTAAGCTTTTGCTAAAATAATCTTGCGCTATCGGGGCGATAGCTCAAGGGTTAGAGCAGGAAACTCATAATTTCTTGGTTGGGGGTTCAAATCCCTCTCGCCCTATAAAACAATAAAGCCTCCAACAAATTGTTGGAGGCTTTATTGTTTTATTTAGAAGTGAGGTCAATCTTGTCCATGATTTTTATCTGATTTTCCACAATCTTCATTTGGTTATCGACAATAGTGCCTTGATTCGCTTGAATGCGGTCTTGATTAGCGATGATGGTTTCGAGAGTAGCAAAGAAAACATCGAGCCTGTCCTGGCTGAATTTGAGCTGCTTTTGGTGCACGCGCAATTCGCGCAAGATCGCATCGGCATCGGCCTGGTTTTGCAAAATCATTTGTTGATTTGCCAGGACTTCCAGATCGCTTTTCTCACGCTGGGCGGAGAGTTGCTTCAAAGAGTTACGAATCTGCTTTTGCGCGATCAAAAGGCGCTCTTGAAAATCGAGAACCTTTTTCGCGTAATCGGTTTGTTCTTCGCTCATGTTTAATTTCCAATGCGAAATTCTAACAACTGTCTAAGATTCCGGCACAATGTAGATCAGCGCAGGAGGATTATTAGACATATTTACTGCGTCAGGGCCGTGCCGGATAAGAGGTTTTCCAAGTAAGGCATAAAGATGTTCCGCAGACGGGAAAACGCCTGCTTCATAGAAACCATAGAACACGTAACGGATGTGGTTTTGGCGCAGCCATTTTAAGGCTTCATCGCGCGGCATTTCGCCCCGATAAAACTTATAAACCTCGTCCATCTTGCGATTGAACTCCAAAGTCTCGGCCCAATGGCCCAGATAGGCGTGGTAACCAGTTTTTTGCGGCACATAATTGCCAACGAAACTTAAACTTAAAACGGCAGCGGGCTTTTTGCCTGCCGCTTTGTCCTTTTCATATTGCAAATTCAAATCACGCAAAGCCGAGTCATCGAAAAACGATAAATATAAGGGCGGCATATGGCCACGATAGGGGATGATGCTTTTGGGCGCGTCGGCTAAACACCAACCTGAAAATTGCAATGAAGAGAGGCACAAAAGCGCGCCACTGCCTACAAAAGCGATGCGCTGCATAACTATTGTGCGATTTTTGAAAAGTTCAACCATCGCTGCCGCCGCGAAAAAGCAAAGCGGCAAATGCGAGCCTTCAATCATTTTGCGCCCGAAGGAAACCGGTGCGTAAATGGAAACGAGCGTAACGATGGCCCACAGCATTAAAAGCCGCGCGCTTTGGTGGTGACGTAGCGCCCACATTCCATAAAGCGCCAGTAGTAGAAGCGGCGTGTAAGACAGCAAAACATCTGCTATTGGTGGAGGCGCTGTGACTGTGATTGCTTTTAGCTGAAATTCGCTGCTGTTCTTAAAAACGTAAAATTGATACAACAATGGCGGCAATGTGCCGGATGCAATCAGCAAAGGCGCTAAAGCCTTCGATTTATCCTTAAAACCACAAAAAGCGGCCCACAAAAGAAGCGTAGCACCCAAAGGCAGCGCGTCGTAAGTGTGAATATTCGATAAAAGCAATGCCGCACCAAAACCTGTGCATAAGGCGCGTTTTTGTCTGGCCTTTTCATCCGCTTGTGCTTGCAACACGCAGGTATAAATCAAGGCTAATAAAGCTAAGGACGCGGCATTAAGCGGGAAAATTAAAAGCGAAGGGAAAGCGAAACCTTCGGGCATCATCGGCAAGTTGGCATTATCAGGCCGATCCATCCAAACGCGTCCCGCCAAAAACGGCAACACATCGCGCAACCACCCGCCGCCCGATGAAAACGCGGCCAAAGCTGTTGCAAAAAACCGCACGCGTTTGTCTCCACTTAATTGCGCTGCCAACTGATAAAACCACCACAAACACAGGGCGCCGGCGGCTAATCTCACCACATGATAGGCAACGATTAAGGAAAGGCCCGGAAGTCGTGAAAAAGTGCCGATAAGGCTCGTTAATAGATTATTGAAAAGCGGCTTTTCCCCGGAAGACAGGTGCTCGGTGGTGAACAAATCTTGCACCAGTAAGTGGCGTTCTGCTGCCTGGCGTGCCCACATTAGATGAACATTCTGGTCGTCGGGGCTAAAAAGTAAGCCAGTGTAAACGAAGCCAGGCGGTGTGACGGCTAAAGCCCAAATGTAGGGCAAAGTCGTCATAAAAAGAAAGCCCAGGATTAACTGCATCAGGCGGCGCTTTTCGAGGCGAGAGACGGAATTTTGATTGGACTGAATCGAGGTTTCAGCTTCACCAGAAGATGCGTTAACAATCGCGTTCACGCCAAGCATTTTACCCCACATGCCCTGTCTTCGAGGCTCGCACGTCAATTGCGAGAGGCGTAAATTGTCGGTTATAATCGCCTTAGCGGCGCGACACCAACAGAATGATAACGGCGGAAAAGCGATGCCGCGCCACATCGTTAAGAATAGTTTTTGGTTACTGATTTTAAGTTGTATTAGGATTTTTATGGCTCAAGGCGATAAAGCGCGTGCTCGTGACCGAGCCGCAGCCTTAGATGTGCGTTTGGTGCGTGTAGTGCGAACCCAGTCGTCGGAGGTTTACATTATCTGGCAGGATGACGTGCGCCTGGGCCAGGTGGACATTCACTTTGGCCCCGATTTAATCAACGCCACCCTGATTTTGGAAAAAGATTTGGACAGCGAACAGCAGGGCGACTTGATTGATTTAATTGATCAAGACATTGTCTCCTCGCATCTGCCACAATTCGCGCGCGAGGATTTCCTGGTAACGGTTTTTCGTGGGCAGGAACTCGAATCGTTTTCCGATGGTGAACCCGACGTTGGCGAAGATGACGAAAACGAAGAATATTAACGGCAGTTAAGAGTTTTAAGTTAGGAGTTTTGAGTTGTTCTGCTGTAACTCAAAACTCTTAACTTAAAACTCCTAACTCAAAAGTTATGTGGTTCTGGCAAAAGGGACAAGCAAAAGGCAAAGCAACACGGGCCGATTACCTGTGGACTCAGGGCCAGCGGCTGATGGAGCGCAAGCGTTACGACCGCGCAGCCGAAATCATGCGTGAAGCCCAAGAACTCGAACCGTCGCGCTTGGATGGACGCCTGAATTTGGGCGCCGCGCTCTACATGTCGGGTCAGGCCGACGAAGCTATCGCGCATCTGCGCTATGTCCTGGCATTTGAGCCACAAAACACCTCAGCTTTGCTTAACCTCGCGGCGTGTTACGACGCGACAGGGCGTGATGAAGAAGCCATTGAAACCTTGGAGACTCTGGTTTCCGACCGGCCCAACTGGAGGGATGCGCACTACAATCTGGCTGTGGCCTATTATAAGCGCGAGCACTATGAAAAGGCGATGGACGCGCTAAAAGCCGAACTACGCCTCAACCCCCAACAT